>JAKIUD010000033.1 GCA_021647765.1 Desulfuromusa sp.
GCACGGTTTGATGAGGGAGGGCTGGTTGAAGCAGTTATGGAAAAGCTATTTAGGCACCGCCAAACGAAAGGGGCGGAAACAGATAAGCTGAACCTAACGCTGGTGAGACCTGCTCTCTACTCTACCTAGTTTTTTCTGAAGGGGTGGCAGGCTGCGCTGTTTCCAACCGGTTATTCGGGGATACATAGGATTTTTGTTGGAGATTGGCGGCAGAGTCAGACGCAGGTTGTCTCTGGACCGGCAGGACGAGAAAAAATCCATTTTGAAGCACCTCCTGCAGATTTGCTTGATCATGAAATCGAGCGGCTTCTTGATTGGTGGAGTTCACCACCACCGGGATTGGATGGTCTATTGCGAGCCGGTATCGTTCATCTTTGGTTTGTCACTCTCCATCCCTTTGATGATGGCAACGGTCGGATTGCTCGCACTCTGTCGGAAATGGCTTTGGCTGCTGACGAGCAATTGATGACTCGTTACTATAGTCTGTCCACCCAGATTATGACAGAGGTTTTCGCAAATCAGTTTGAATAATCGACAACAAAAAGCGGTTAACAGGCTCTTGGATGTCGGGAAAGACGGCTTTGCGGGTGGATTGAATAATAAAAAGTATTGTAATTTAACCAAGACAAATCGTACGACTGCTTTTCGTGACCTTGTCGATCTGGTGGCTAAGGGGGTGTTGCTGCCACGAGAAGGGAAGGGGCAGAGTGTCAGCTATGATCTGAACTGGAAGATTTTATCACTTTCAGAATAAGGTGAAGCGTTAGGAGCCGCTATTCGCTCCATAAAATGAAACAAGAGACCGCAACAAAATAGAGGATTTCCCGAGTAGATGAAATTGTCTCCATTGAAACAGTCGATCACAGACACGATTCCACCCGAAACAAGCCGCGTATTGGTTGCGGTTTCCGGTGGTGTCGATTCGGTTGTGTTGTTGCATCTTTTACTGTCGTTCGCGAAATCCTTGAAATTTTCCCTTCAGGTTGCCCATCTGGATCATCAAATCCGTCCCACAAGTGCCACTGATGCTGCTTTTGTTGCAGATCTCTGCGCTCAATGGGATCTCCCTTGCCATATTGAGCTCTGTGATGTTCTAGCCTTGGCTGAGCAGGATAAAATCAGTCTGGAGATGGCTGGCCGAAATGCTCGCCGGGAGTTTTTACGGCGGATTGCTGGACAGCTAGATACTCAACAAATTGTCCTTGCCCATCATCGGGATGACCAGGTGGAAACGTTTATGCTGAGGCTGCTGCGTGGCAGTGGTCAGAGTGGCCTGGCGGCTATGCGGGTTCATCAGGATGTCTGGTGGCGCCCTTTATTGAATTGCAGTCGTGAGCAGATTCTTGACTATGCCCGGCAGCATAAGCTCAGTTGGGTCGAAGATAAGAGTAATCGCGATCCTGCTTTCTTGCGCAATCAATTTCGCCATCAACTCCTCCCGCAACTGCGCGAAATAAATCCCCGGTTTGACCATCACATTGCGCGATTAACCCAGCAATTTCAGTTTGAAGAAAATTATTGGCAAGAGCAAGTTGAGCAGATATTTGCTGATCTGATTGTATCTACCAATGATGGTTTCCGTTTGAGTCGACCGCTGCTGCTGGAACAACATCCTGCATTTAGGTTGCGCCTGTTGCGTGAAGCTTTATGTCAGGTTAGGGGGGATTTGCAGCGCATCGAAGCAGTTCATCTTCAGGCCGTTGAGAATTTGCTGACCGGTCAACGGAGTCAGGCGCAACTTGATCTTCCAGATAGCTGGGTTGCTCGCCGTTATGAGACTCTTTGGTTTCGGGCGAGTGCTCCGGAATCTCCGGAACCTTTTGATCTGCTTCTGGATATCCCAGGAGAGCTTGAGCTTCCCGACGGGCGTGTGTTGCGCGTCACCCTACAGGATGAACAAGAAGGAGAGTCGCTGAATGTGGTTGAGTTCGCTTTTACAGGGTTGCAATTGCCGTTAAGAGCGCGGAATTGGCGTGCCGGTGACCGATTTGAGCCACAGGGGGTGGCTGGACAGAAGAAATTGAAACATTTTTTTGCTGACAAACGAATTGAACTTGAAGAGCGATTAAAGACCCCTTTACTGGTTAGCGAGGGGGAAATTTTGTGGGTCGTGGGAATGCGTCGATCATGTCATGCAGTTGCCGAACGTGATCGTGGGACAATTCTGCGTGTAGAATTGCTTTGAGAGAGCAAAAAAGAGGACAAAAAGCTTGTAGCCCTATGTCCTTTTATGGTATTTTTCCCAGCTAGTTTTGCACAATCTTGCCAATATTCAAACAGAATATAAGAATCTTTAAATTAACTACTCCATAGGGGGTCTTGTGAGCCAATTTCAGAAAAATTTAGCACTGTGGCTGGTCATCTCTTTGTTGATGATCATGCTTTTTAATATGATGACCCAAAAAAATACTGAGCAAAAACAGATCAACTATACGGAATTTCTCAGTGCGATTGAAGATGGGCAGGTGAATAGCATTACCTTTCAGGGGAATAAGGTCACAGGTAAGTTTTCTGATGGGAATAAGTTCCAGACCTACGCACCGATGGATGAGCAACTGATCCCTGAGTTGAAAAAGAAGGGGATCACCATTGAGGCTAAACCGATGGATGATCAGGGGTTCTGGTTTACATTGTTAATTTCCTGGGGGCCGATCCTGCTGTTGATCGCAGTCTGGATTTTCTTTATGCGCCAGATGCAGGGTGGTGGTGGAAAAGCGATGAGCTTTGGCAAAAGCAAGGCTAAACTGCTGACTGATACCCAGGGGCTGGTTACTTTTAAAGACGTTGCCGGAGTTGACGAAGCGAAACAGGAACTTGAAGAGGTGGTTGAATTTCTGCGGGATCCAAAGAAATTCACGAAACTTGGAGGTAAAATTCCCAAAGGGGTTCTTCTGGTTGGTGCGCCTGGAACCGGTAAGACACTGTTGGCTCGTTCTGTTGCTGGTGAGGCGGGAGTGCCCTTCTATACCATCTCCGGGTCTGATTTTGTCGAGATGTTTGTCGGTGTCGGTGCTAGTCGGGTTCGCGATCTGTTTCTTCAGGGCAAAAAGAATGCTCCGTGCATTATTTTTATCGATGAAATTGATGCAGTCGGCCGGCATCGTGGTGCTGGCCTCGGTGGTGGGCATGATGAACGTGAGCAGACCCTGAACCAGTTACTGGTTGAGATGGATGGATTTGAGTCAAATGAAGGGGTCATTCTGGTTGCGGCGACCAACCGCCCGGATGTTCTTGATCCAGCGTTGTTGCGTCCAGGGCGTTTTGACCGCCAGGTGATGGTACCACGCCCCGATATTAAGGGGCGGCATAAAATACTCATTGTCCATTCTCGTAAAGTTCCTATGGATGACAACGTGAATCTTGAAGTTATTGCAAAAGCAACCCCGGGATTTTCTGGTGCTGATCTTGCGAATTTGATCAATGAGGCTGCGTTGCTGGCAGCTCGTGACAATAAAACCAAAGTTGGTAAAGATGATTTTGAAGCTGCTAAAGATAAGGTTCTGATGGGTGCCGAGCGACGTTCACTGGTGATTACCGAGGAAGAGAAGAAGGTTACCGCCTATCACGAAGCTGGTCATGCTCTGGTATCTCTGCTGACGCCGGGATCAGATCCGGTTCACAAAGTTTCGATTATTCCGCGTGGTCGCGCCATGGGTGTTACTATGTATCTCCCTGCGGAAGAGAAGTATAGTGAGACAGCCAAAGGATTGCATATTCGCATCCAGTCATTGCTTGGTGGCCGGATTGCTGAGGAGCTGACTTTTGAATCGGTGACCAGTGGTGCCAGTAACGATTTAGAACGAGTAACAGCTATTGCCCGTAAGATGGTTTGTGAATGGGGTATGAGTGAAAAGATCGGGCCGATGGCCTTTGGTGAAAAAGAGGGTGGGGAGGTCTTTCTTGGTCGTGACATGGGACATATTAAAAACTACAGTGAAGCGACTGCTGTTGATATTGACAATGAAATCCGCAGGATTGTTAATGAAAATTATGCTTTGACGCGCACTTTGCTTAAAGATCACCAGCCACAACTCATCAATCTGTCTGAACTGATATTGGAAAAAGAGACTTTGGATAGTTCGGAAATTCTTGATGTCGTTTTTCCTGACGGTTTGCCCGAGCATTTAGTACCCAAAGTAGCAGATCCAGAGCCGGAAGTGTCGCAACCGGAAGATAGCTTCAGCTTTGAAAGTGATGCTGGCTTAACTGAAGGTCAGAAAGATGAAAAAGAGGTTCCTGCAAATGCTGATGTAACACCTGCAGAATCCGCACCTGATGCTGAGGCAAGTGAGGATGAGATCCCCAAGTCGTGAATTCAGCAGCTGTCCAGAGATTGTCAGGGCGAGACTGTCAGCTTGATCTGATATATCCGTGCATTATGGGAGTATTGAATGTTACTCCCGACTCTTTTTCTGATGGGGGTCGGTGCCTGAATGTTGAAGTGGCTGTGCAACGGGGTTTAGTTATGCAGCAGGAGGGGGCTGCTGTTCTCGATATCGGCGGTGAGAGCACCAGACCAGGTTCCCTTCCAGTTTCAGCAGAGGAAGAGCTAGCACGAATTATTCCTGTTATTGAGGGTTTGCGGCAGGAAACAGATATTCCTCTTTCTGTTGATACCAGCAAGTCGGTTGTTGCCCGAACAGCGATTGCTGCTGGAGCTAACTTCATTAATGATATCAGCGGGTTGAGTTTTGACCCGGACATGTCAACAGTTGCCGCAGAAACGGGTGCCGGATTGTTTCTGATGCATACTAGTGGTCGCCCGGAGGTCATGCAGCAACAGACGGAGTATCAGAATCTGTTGAATGAGGTGACCACTAGTTTACAGCGGGGTATTTGTCAGGCTTTGGCGGCAGGAGTTGAAAGCAGCCGGATATCGGTTGATCCCGGTATCGGGTTTGGTAAAAGTGTTCTGGGAAATCTTGATTTGCTGCACCATCTGGATTACTTGCATCAGCTTGAATGCCCGATTCTATTAGGAACCTCGCGGAAAAGCTTTATCGGAGAAATTCTCGATCGGAGTGATCCACAGCAACGAAATTTTGGAACTCTGGCTACGATTGCCTTGGGGGTGAGTCAGGGTGTGCAAATTTTTCGGGTTCATGATGTCCTCCCAGCTCGGGAAACAGCACTGGTTGCGTGGGCGATTCGGGAACAGAAACTTCCTTAATTGATGGCGTCGCAAAAAGTCCGCCCTCCGGTGTTGCAGCAGTTTTTCAGGATCTCGACATACCTATGTATGTCTTCGCCTCTGAAAAACCACTACGCCTTGGAAGGTCGAAATTTTTGCTTAGCCATCTTGTGGCTCTTTACAGAAGTGTATTCATTGTTTCTTCTAAACTTATAATATATTGATTCTCTCAAAATAACCTTCGCACGGTGGCTGCAATGTTAGATGTCCTTACAAATATCCGTCTGCTTGATATTCTGGACATTAGTATCGTTGCTTTCATTATTTATCGGATTATTCTTCTGATAAAGGGAACCCGTGCTGTCCAGATGATTCTGGGGCTGGTGGTTGTTTTTGCCTTTTATGTGGTTTCCCGGGTTGGTGATCTACATACCCTCAATTGGTTTCTGAGTAATTTCCTTTCTTCAATTATCCTGGTCATTGTTGTTATTTTTCAGAACGACATAAGGCGGGCATTAATGCATGTTGGACGTAATCCTTTTTTTGGCGGGATGAGCTCGCATGAAGAGTCTGCAGCTATTGATGAGCTGGTCAAGGCGTGTGTCGCCTTGGGAAGCCGTAAAATTGGTGCTTTGATTGCTATCGAGCGAGAAAATGGAATCAATGATATCCTTGAGTCGGGGACGTCTATTGATGCTCGGGTCTCCTGTGAATTGATTCGCGCGATTTTTATGCCATCTTCACCCATTCATGATGGGGCTCTTGTGCTGCAGCAGGGTCGTTTGGCTCTGGCAGGGTGCTTTCTGCCATTGAGCCGAGGACTTGATCTGACTAAAGACCTTGGTACCCGGCACCGGGCAGCTCTTGGGTTAACGGAACTGGCCGATGCCGTGGCGATTGTCGTTTCTGAGGAGACAGGAAATATCTCCGTTGCGGTCAATGGTGGAATGACCAGGAACCTGGATGCGGCCAGCCTTAAAAAAGTTCTTGGACGGTTGCTGGAACCACGTAGAATCAAAACTAAGAAAAAAATACAGCAGCTGAAGAAAGGCTGATTAAAATGTTCAAATTGTTGACCGATAATTGGACATTAAAGTTACTCTCTCTGGCTTTTGCGTTGTTACTCTGGATGTTTATTATGGGCGAGCGGCGACTGGAAGTCGGTTATCGGGTGCCATTAGAGTTGCAGAATATCCCCCAAGGGTTGATGGTTGCTAACGAAGTTCCTAGCCTGGTTGATGTTCGGGTCAGTGGGCCGCGGACATTGCAAATGAAAGTCAGCTCAAATGACATCAGTATTATCGTTGATCTTACTGATCTGAAGCCGGGATTGACAACGTTTAAACGTTTGGAAGAGAGATTGAATCTCCCAAGTGGTTTGCGGGTGACCCGATTGTCACCATCATTTATCGATCTTAAGTTGGAACGAATCAAGCAGAAACTGGTACCGGTTAAGGTTGCCCTGATTGGTGAACCCCTGTCTGGCTTCAAGGTTGCGAGTGTCAAACTTGTCCCGGACGAGGTTCTTATCGAAGGTGCTGAAACTGAGCTGAAAAGTGTCACTGAAGTGACCACTGAAGAAGTTGATCTAAATGGTGTCAACGAAGGTTTTTCTCTCATTGTTCCACTTGTCTATCGCGGTACTTATACCCATTTTAAAGACGAAAAGACCACTGAAGTTCAAATAGAGATTCAACCTGTAGAGCCTTTGCCTCCTGCCGAAAATGATAGTCCGGAACAGCAGGGTGCCAACCAGAAAAAAAAAGGATAGCTAGAAATGGAAAAAAAATTATTTGGCACCGATGGGGTGCGAGGTATTGCTAATATTGAACCGATGACGACCGAAATGGCGATGCAGCTTGGGCGAGCAGCAGCTTTTGTGTTTAAGGATGATACAAACCGTCGCCATCGGGTTGTTATTGGTAAAGATACCCGATTATCTGGCTATATGATCGAGAATGCTCTGGTTGCCGGGATATGTTCGATGGGTGTTGATGTGTTAATTGTCGGCCCTTTGCCAACCCCGGGTATTGCTTTTATTACATCTTCCATGCGTGCTGACGCTGGAGTGGTCATCAGTGCTTCGCATAACCCTTACCAGGATAATGGGATTAAGTTTTTTTCCAGCGATGGTTATAAACTTCCAGACGACCTTGAGTTGAAGATTGAAGATTTGATTATCAATCACCGTCTGGATGAATTGCGCCCCATTGCTGACGAAGTTGGAAAGGCCTACCGTATTTCTGATGCAATTGGTCGCTACGTGGTTTTCCTGAAAAACACTTTTCCAAAGGATCTTGATCTGAAGGGACTAAGGATTGTCCTCGATTGCGCCAATGGGGCTGGTTATAAAGTTGCCCCAGCTGTATTGACTGAACTGGGTGCCGAAGTGATTCCGATCGGGGTGTCGCCAAATGGAATGAATATTAACGATGGTTGCGGTTCAATGCACCCGGAAGTGATGGCTGAAAAAGTTTGTGAATATCGTGCTGACTTAGGGATTGCTCTGGACGGTGACGCCGATAGGGTCATTTTTGTTGATGAAAAGGGTGTTGAGGTTGATGGTGATCATATTATGGCTCTTTGCGGCACTGAGTTGATCAAAACGGGTCAATTGGAGAAAAAAACAGTTGTTGCAACAGTGATGAGTAATATGGGTCTCGATATCGCGATGAAAAAGGCGGGTGGCAAGGTGGTTCGGACTGCTGTCGGGGATCGTTATGTTGTCGAAGAGATGCTCAAGAATGGTTACAATCTTGGTGGTGAGCAGTCTGGGCATATGATTTTCTTTGATCATAATACCACTGGTGACGGGATTCTTTCAGCTTTACAGGTTTTGGCAATCATTCAGCGCAGCGGGAAAAAACTCTCCGAATTAGCTCAGGTGATGACTTCACTCCCTCAGGTTCTGGTGAATGTCCGGGTAAGGAAAAAGGCCGATCTGCAAAAAATTACTCCAATTAAGGAGGTTATTGATCAGGTTGAAACCGAGCTTGGTGATAAGGGGCGGGTTCTGGTTCGTTATTCGGGTACGGAGCCTTTATTGAGGGTGATGATTGAAGGTGAAGATCAGAGCCGGATTGAGACATTGGCCGAACAGGTTGCTGGAGCTGTGCGAGAGCATTTAGGTGCGTAGAGTAATACTATTCAGGAGTGTAATAAAGTGGCAAAACTGAGTGTCAATGTTGATCATATTGCAACAATTCGTCAGGCTCGCGGGGTTTCAGAGCCGGATCCTGTCGCTGCTGCGGTGCTAGCTGAATTGGCTGGAGCTGATGGGATTACCATCCATTTACGGGAAGATCGTCGCCACATTCAGGATCGGGATGTGGATATTTTGCGCCAGACAATAAAAACTCGTTTGAATCTGGAAATGGCACTGACTGACGAGATGGTCAGCATCGCGTTAAAAACGCTTCCTGACTCGGTTACTCTCGTTCCAGAAGGGCGTCATGAATTGACTACGGAAGGTGGTTTGGATGTTGTTTTGCTGCAAAATACCTTGAAGCAGAAGATCGCGTTACTGCAGCAGGCCGGGATTGTTGTTAGCTTGTTTATTGAGCCTAATATTGAACAGATCAAAGCCAGTCATAAAGTTGGTGCAGATTATATGGAAATCCACACCGGAATGTACTGTGAAGTTCGGAGTGAGGCTGAGCGGCGTGAACAGCTGGGTCGGATCGAGTTGGCGATCAGTGCTGCTCGCAGACTGGGTCTCGGGATTAATGCCGGGCATGGTCTCGATTACCGTAATATTCAGTCAGTTCTTGCTCTGCCGGGGATCGAGGAATTTAATATCGGTCACAGTATTATTTCCCGTGCTGCTCTGGTCGGGATAGATAGAGCTGTGCGTGAGATGTTAGCATTGGTGAAAGGCTAGCTTTGGCAATCATCGGGATAGGGACTGATCTGACTCGCAGCGAACGGTTTCGGAAATTCCTCGATCCGGATAGTAAAGTTCTTGAACGCATTTTTAGTGAAGAGGAACGACGCTATTCATTGAAGAAACAAGATCCCGTGCCTCATCTGGCTGCCCGTTTTGCTGCCAAGGAAGCCTTTTTGAAAGCCTTGGGAACAGGTTTACGTGATGGACTTGCCTGGCAACAGGTTTGTGTGGTGATTGATCCCCTGGGATGTCCTTCACTTGAACTTTCTGGTCGTGCATCTGAGCTGATGGCTGAACGTGGTGCCAAGAAGGCTCATCTCAGTTATTCACATGATGGCGATTACGCGGTTGCCACGGTTATTTTGGAGGATTAATGCGACTCTGTACTGCCAGTGAAGTGATGTCTTTTGATCGGTATGCGATTGATCAGCTTGGCGTCCCCGGTGTCGTCTTGATGGAGAATGCCGGACGGGCTTGCAGCAATCTGTTTGCGGATAAATATAACAATTATTCTCCGGGTTCAGTGCTGGTTCTCGCAGGGCGCGGAAATAATGGTGGTGATGGCTATGTGATGGCTCGGATCCTCTCCGAGCGTGGTTGGCGGGTGACAACTCTGGTTCTTGGGCTGGAAGAAGCTATCGCTGGTGATGCCAAAGTTATGTTGAATATCATCCGCAAGCTGGGGCTTCCAATCAGTTTTATTAGCGATATCTCTAGTTTACAGAATAGTTTTGTCGAAGTATCACCGGCTCTAATTATCGATGCAATTTTTGGTACTGGGCTAAACTCTGATGTACGTGGCTTACAGGCAGAAGCGATAACTCTTATTAATGCTTCGACTGCACCGGTCTTTGCTGTGGATATCCCCTCTGGAGTCGATGGTTCGACGGGTCGAGTCTGTGGGCTTGCAGTGGAGGCCGATCTGACGGCTACTTTTGATCATGCAAAGATTGGTCATGGCAGTCAGCCTGGAGCAGCTTATGCTGGAGATCTTGAAGTTGTTGATATCGGAATTCCACTGACTGGGCGAAAAGATTTCTCCAGCAATGTCCATCTTCTTGAAGAGCTGGAAGTTCACACTCTCCTCCCTGTTCGCTCAGCTGTGGGTCATAAAGGAAAGTTTGGACATCTGTTGGTGCTTGCTGGTTCGCCCGGGAAAACTGGTGCGGCAGCCTTGGCTGGAAATGCGGCGGTACGCAGTGGCTGTGGATTAGTGACAGTCGCTACACCAGCAGCAGTTCATGATATTATTGAAGTAAAACTGACCGAAGCGATGAGCACTCCCCTTGCTGATCAGAATGGTCTGCTCTCTTTACCAGCAAAAGCGCAGATTGAACAGTTATTGGTTGATCGACAGGCTCTGGCCGTCGGTCCCGGTTTGGGGCAAAGTCCCGAGTTGGCTGAATTAATCAAATTGTTGGTCACTTCCCAGACGGTACCGATGGTTATTGATGCCGATGGCTTAAACCTGCTCGCGGGGCAGCTGGAGTGTTTACAGGGACGCAGTGACCAGCCGTTGATTTTAACGCCACATCCTGGTGAGATGGCTCGTCTCACAGGTTTGACAGTAAGTGAGATTGAAGCAAACCGATTTGAGGTTGCGCAGAATTTTGCTGCTAAATATAGTGTTGTTCTGGTGTTAAAAGGGGCGCGGACTCTTATTGCCGCACCCGATGGCCGGGTCAATATCAACACCACCGGAAATGATGGTCTAGCTAGTGGTGGGAGTGGTGATGTGTTGACTGGATTGATTGGGGGATTATTAGCTCAAGGAATGGATGATTTTTCTGCTGCAACTCTTGCTGTTTGGCTGCATGGCCGAGCCGCAGAGCTGGTGGCTGATCTGCAGGGAACTGCCGGAATGGCTGCCTCTGATTTACTTCCTCAACTACCAGTTGCCCGACAGGGGTTACTAGAAGGAGTCTGCTAATGGTGACTGCACGAGACATTATGAATAAAGAGGTTGTTTCGGTTACTTTGGGAACCAGCCTGAAGGATTTGGCCAAGATATTTGTTGAAACCCGCTTCAGCAATCTGCCGGTTTTGGATGACGCTGGAAACCTGGTCGGGATTATCAGTGAAACAGATTTAATTGAACAACACAAACCTCTTCATATCCCGACGGTTATGACCATATTTGATTGGGTTTTTACGCTTGGCAGCGAAAAACGCTTTCAGGAAGAGGTTGATCGGGTGACAGCAGCGACCGTCGGAGAGCTGTATCGCAAAGATCCGGTAACCTGTTCCCCTGATGCTACAGTTCGTGAACTAGCAGGCTTAATGAGCCAACATAAGGTTCATTTGTTACCTGTTGTCGATGATGGGAAAATGGTTGGCGTATTGGCTCGACTTGATTTGATCCGGGTCATGGAGGATTGATTTGAGTTCACTGTCGGTTGTCAGCGATAGCGAATCGCAGACACTGGAATTGGGAAAGAGACTGGGTCGGTTGCTACAGAAACCGGCTTTAATTCTATTGCAGGGTGATCTTGGTGCAGGAAAAACTGTCTTTGCTCGGGGGATCGCCCGGGGTCTGGGTGTCGATTCCACAATCCCTATTACCAGCCCGACATTTACCCTGATGAACCATTATCCGGCACGGTTGGAACTCTACCATTTTGACCTGTATCGTCTATCCGACCCTGATGAATTGATAGAGTTGGGATTTGATGAGTATGCTTTTGGTGACGGAATCACTCTGGTTGAGTGGCCGGAAAAACTTGAAAATCCGGATATGCCCGGATTGTGGGTGACCTTGCAGCGGATTGATGATGTGCAACGGCGGATTGACTTTCGTCCGCAAGGGGAGGAATCTTCAGCCGACAAAATCGTTCTTGAGTCTTTTCTGACGCAACTTTCATACTAATAAAATTATAGACAAGAAATAAATCTCCCCTCTTTTATCTTGCCCTATTGCTCAACCGAATAGGGATTTAAAAATTGCCGCTTCCACAGTAATTGTCTGTCCACCCTGTTTAGTTCCGCCTCTTCACAGACGCTATCCCAATGCTGCTCAATTGCGGCGATCTGTTTGCTAAAGATTTCACGGGCTTCTTCTTTGGAAAGGAGGAAGTTGGGTGCGGTCTCAAGGCAGGTTTTGAGCTGGCTCAGATTGTTGTTCCCAGATATGAGCATGGCCTGTGATGCCTCATTGCCGCTGCGGCCTTGTGGACAAATGTCGTAAGCAGGCGTCAAGGTCAATGTTTGACCATCCCAAAATGCTGCATGGTTTCGCGCATGATCATCGGTGTTGCCACACAGAATATTGAATACGAGCCTTGAAAACAGTTCTTTCAGCGTATCCTTTGGATGAGTAAAGCGGTGGCGGATGATTTCGGCAAATGTTTCATAACTGGCATAGCGTGCCATCATGCCATCCAAACCAAATAAAGTGAGTGCAGAGACCATCGCTTTGCGTGTCCAAGAATCACCATCGGAGACACGATCAAAGCGTTCAATCAGAAGGACGTTTTTGTTAACCGCCTTGGCCAGCTTAACTGGCGCAACGTTCAACCCTGCCAGTGCCGCTAGTCGCATGGCGATGAATTCAGCCTTAACAATACTGTACAGATCGGTGGCAGATGAAAACTTGGCCACGTATTTTTTGTTGTGGTCTTGAATGAGGGCTTTAGGTCGAGCCCCGCCAATCGAACTGCCATGAAATAATGCTTGATCCAGTTCTGCTGTGAGGGGAATCCCTTTTTCGACCCGTTCTGCCGATTCCATCAACTCTTCCAGACTGACATTAGTGGCACTGCGTGGCAGGTATTCTGTCGGGGAACGCTGAAAATCGAGTGCGCCGATCCGGTCTGAACCAGATTCCAGCAGGTAGGTCAGTTCGTCCAGCTCGGCAGTATCGGTACCGATCCCTTTGAACCCTAACTTTTTGTTGATAATCACCCGGCGACCCCACGCATCAGGTGCGGCATCTCTGATACTGCCGGGCATAGTCAAACGGTCGGACAGAGGAAGCAGCCCCGCTTTGAGAGGCAATTCAGGTGCGTAAATTGCGATTGCAGGATTGCTGTCACCTATACGATTCAGGTAGCTTTTGCCATAGTTGAAGAGAATATTGCCGTTATCCGCTTCAATCCGTCCGGCGACAACAGGTTCGGTTTCTCCCGGCAGCCAAATCCAGACAAAAGCTTCTTTTTCTGCATTAGAAGTCATCGTGTACCGCTTTGGTTGGCTTGCGAACAGATTTTGGCAGGAGCGTCAGCTTATCCTCGGTTTCACGCTGATATTTTGTCAGTCTCCTTTCATCAGCATCAAAAAGCTTGATGCCAACGATGGCTGCGACTTCAAACACCGCCCCAATTTCACATTTAAGATTGCCTTTTTCGATTCGTTGCAGCAGTCCTCTGGAAATGCCGGCACGCTCTGCCAGCTCCTGTGCCGTGAGTTTTTTCTCAGTGCGGGCTTCCCGAATTAATACACCGAGCAAGGCAGCCGCAGTGCGGCTATAGCGTGAATAAGTTCGTGTCGTTGACTTTGGCATTTCCAGTCTTTTGGTTCCTGTATAGATCGTAAGATACTATTATGCACTCTCTATGAATCATTTATAGTGGATTTGAATCAGTGTGTCAAGGTTGGATCGGTTCAGGGCTAGATATTGCCGTGTTTGAACTGTGGCGAGTTTATTGTGGTTATCCCCACGGATTGAGTAGGGCTGCACCACTTATTTCCATATCAGCTGTATTTCTTGTCACCACGGTCAGATCGTGTGAAATCCCCGTAGCTGCGATCTGACCGTCTATTGCGGGCATCCCTTTACCGGACAATTCCGCTTGCGCTTGAACTTTCCCCCAAACGGTTGCGGTTTTAAGGTCAAAGTCAATGATTCGCCCTTTGAATCTCTCCTTGAGATCATCGTTGACCCATTGATGTAGTTTTTCCTTCTTTTTGCCCACTGGCAATTTTTCAATCCCTTTATGAATCTCCCCAATGGTTAAGACGCTGATAAATAAGTTGTTTTCAGCATTATTTGCGACCCACTCAACAACTTTTTGATTGGGATTGGTTTTAATTAATTCAGAAAGGACGCAGGTGTCCAGCAGATATTTCATAGCTCGACATCCCTCGGGGTCTCTTTGCTTCTGCTTAGATCCAGTTCTGTGTTGAGCAGGGGAGAGTTTTGAAAAAAATCAATCAGGTTTGTTTCTGGTGTGGTTAATTTTTTGTACTCGTCCATTGAAATAACAACGACAGCCTCTTTACCATGCTTGGTTACAATCTGGGGACCAGATTGTTGGGCTTTCTCAACTAAATTACTGAACCTGTTTTTTGCATCCTGCAGTTGCCAATGGTTTTCGATCATAATGACACCTCTTGGTTTTCCATTAATAGTCTAGTCTGTCTAGAGTTTAATCTTTATTTGGGGTGGTGTCAATGGATGAGCTGTTAAGTATGGGCTAAGAGAAGTGCCTATCGCTTAGAAAGTGAGGAGATTCTGGTAGGGGAGAGAGTCTCAGGTCTCAGCGGAATAAAAGCCAAAATAGATTTGACCCCTAGTTCTACACTATGACCCCTGGTTCTACTTTAGCGGGACTGGTTTCGCAGGTGCCTGTCCCTCTCAGAGGATCCCTTTCATTGACAGGGGTGATATAGAATGTCCCCCACCCCACAAGAATTAAACTCATGGGCGTCCCTTTGGTTTCCTCTTAAGGCACTGGAGCCCAGGCTCGCCCATGAGTGGACAGTGAATCAGAAATTCCTTATTGATCGCATTGGCTCAGATTGAAAATGGCTTCGGCAACCTTGGTGGTTTTAAGCCGGGACAGAAAAATATTGATTTTCATGATGCCGTTTTTCTCAGACAATGACTTGGGGAACTGAGCCTTCCCCCTGGGCTTTAACGCGATGCTTCGGCCGCCAGCGGGCTGAAAATCAGCCGCACCTGGAGCTTTTCTATAAAACTGGAGCACTGTGTCTGTGGTGAGGTCTAAATCACTCATATTCTTGACGGCGACCCATAATCGATCCCCTTCACACCGAACATTGGTAATGAGGACGTCAGCCAGGGGCATTTCGGGCAGCTTCATGCCCCGGCTCGCCACCAGAGAGGTTCCTGCCATGATGACCGCCTTCAGGTGATGATGGCTCCCAGCCCTTTGTATCTCGCCATTCACCAGTATTTCTTTTTTCGGGCCGATGGAGCCGATTTTCCTGGTGACCACCCCAATGGCCCATTTGTCCGTGTTGGTAGCTTGAACATGGTACTGCAGGTTCAGAGACAGAATATCCCCTCCGGGATAATCCACCGTGGAATCGTTCTTAATTTTCACCTGATACCTGAGCAGGTTCAGTTGTTGGGTTTCCATCACCTGGAGCCCTGCCACGGAAAGCTTGGGTTTGACACGTAAGGGCACCTTGAGGGGTATGGCTTTTTGAAGCTGGGGGTTTTGCACCTTAGAATTTTGAATCTTCGAGTTTTGGATTTTCAGGGGCTGGACCGCCAGGGCGGTCTGAAAAGAGATAAAGACAGCTACAGTCAACAAAAAGAGGAATCGTCCGTATTTTTTCATAAGAAAACCTTTCTGTGTAGGAGAGTGGATATAAAAGCACTTCAATTTTTCGTCTGATTTATGCTCATATCAATCTGGATCGCCCAAATTTTCAAGTTCTTTGAGCACATAACAAGTAATTATACGGTTCCGGCTATCATACCGTTCAAGCTCGGTTCCCGCTGCCAAAACTATTCCCAACTCAATTTTTCTAGCCATATATCATTACTATTTTTATAGATAACGGAAATCCCCTGTCCCGCAAAAACAAAAACCACCGCACGGAAAAACGGGTTTCTGTCGGTGGTTAATTTGTGATGATCACATTGTCCCCCCCCTTGAAACACAAAGTACCCCATCAAAATAGCGGTGAATGTAGTCTTTGTCAAACAAACTCCCAAATACTCAATCTATACGAACTTTAAAAATAATTTTGACCGCTTATCTATTAACTGATAAAACGTTGTATCCCGTGAACTTACTGATGCTGATATTGTTGGAGGAGACAAATCAATGGCTAAAATTCTTTTATATGACACAACGTTGCGAGATGGAACTCAGGCGGAGGACATCTCTTTTCAGGTTGAGGATAAGGTACGGATTGCCCGACGGCTTGACGAGCTGGGGATTGACTATATTGAGGGGGGCTGGCCGGGTTCCAACCCGAAGGATATCACCTTCTTCCATGCAATTCAGAATGAAACTCTTGCCCATAGTAAGATTGCCGCCTTCGGTTCAACTCGCCGTGCCCGGATCACTCCGGCGGAAGACAACAATATCCAGATGTTGATTGAGGCAAAACCTGATGCGGTCACAATTTTTGGTAAAACCTGGGATTTCCATGTTCGTGAAGCACTGCGGATTTCGCTGGAAGAAAACCTCGACCTCATCAACGATTCGTTGCTTTATCTAAAAGAGCGGGTTAGCGAGGTTCTCTACGATGCCGAGCACTTCTTTGACGGCTATAAGACCAATCCTGAATATGCACTGAAAACCTTGCAGGCAGCTGCCGATGCCAAGGTGGATTGTATTGTCCTTTGTGACACCAATGGCGGCACACTTCCCCATGAATATCCGGCGATTATGGATGCGGTCAAAAAAGCGGTGTCGGTTCCTCTCGGGATTCATGCTCACAACGATAGTGAATGCGCTGTTGCCAACTCTTTGATGGCGGTCGATTGTGGCGCTATTCATGTTCAGGGAACCATCAACGGTTTTGGTGAGCGGTGCGGTAATGCCGATCTGTGTTCGATTATCCCATCTTTGCAGTTGAAAATGGGTCATGAGTCTCTGAAAGAGGGCAAGCTGAAGACATTACGTAGCGCCTCCCGTTTTCTCTATGAGCTGGCCAACCTGACCCCGAATAAGCATCAGGCTTATGTCGGTAACTCTGCTTTTGCCCACAAGGGCGGTGTCCATGTTTCGGCGATTCAGCGCCATCCTGAAACCTATGAGCATATCCGGCCGGAACTGGTGGGGAACCAAACTCGCATTCTTGTTTCTGATCTGTCTGGCCGGTCTAATATCCTTGCCAAGGCCGAAGAATGTGGTATCGAACTCGATAGTAAAGATCCAGTAACGCTGGAGATTTTGGAAGATATTAAGGAGATGGAGAATCAGGGCTTCCAGTTCGAAGGGGCAGAAGCCTCCTTTGAGCTGTTGATGCTTAAAGCGATGGGGCAATTGAAACACTACTTCTCGGTGACTGCCTACCGGGTGATTGATACCTTGCGTGAGAGTGATCAGGAACCGGTCTCGGAAGCAACGATCAAGGTGAAAGTTGGTGGTAAAGTTGAGCACACTGCCGCCGATGGTAATGGCCCGGTTAATGCCCTGGATTCTGCCATGCGTAAGGCGTTGATCAGTTTTTATCCACAGATTGGTGATGTGAAATTACTCGATTATAAAGTAAGGGTTTTGCCTGCTAGCCAGGGGACAGATTCGGTGATCAGGGTGTTGGTGGAGTCTGGAGATCGGGATTCGCGCTGGGGAACTGTGGGTGTCAGCAGTAACGTCATTGATGCTTCATATCAGGCTCTTGCCGATGCATTGATTTATAAGTTATATAAAGATAATCAGTAGTTAAGAGGATTGATCTCTTCTTTAGCGGCTCTGCTTTTTCTGGGCAGGAGCCGTTTTTTTTTGGTGAAAAAAAACTTTCCGTCAAATAATTAACATTTCATTAAAAGCGTCAATTAGTTGGCGGTATGGATTTGAGGTATTTTTGATGTTGTTTTAAAAACAAAGAGTAAGACAATCTCCACCTCATCGTCTTAGGATTGAGAAATAGCTATGCCACCAGGCGCCACTTTAATGACGGAAAGTGACAATTTTTTTTTACAGTTTAAGAGAAATGGATAGGATGGTTGTAGTATTTTAGAAAACTCTTTTTCTCTGTTTGTCTTAACCTAGCGAAATTAATGATAATAATATATTTTAAGTTGTTACTCTGCCCCTTTCATTAAAATTTGGCACGACTCATGTATTAATAGATCTGTATAGGTTCTTTTGTACATAAGTGGTGTTCATATCTTGATTATGGGGGTAAAAGATGAAATGTCCAAAATGTAAAGGAAGGATGTATACCGAGAAGTATTATGATTTTGTGCGCACCTTTGATGCTTGGAAATGCAGTGTCTGTGGAGAAGTGATTGATCCTGTTATCCTGGCTAACCGAACGCGCCATAATACCCACTAAGTATTGTGACAGGTTAATCCTTTTGTAGTGGAGTTCACACGGCTACAGTTAGTATTGTGGTCGTGTGAGTGACGAAAGGTATTCTTAAACAGCTAAGAAATGGTTGTTTTTTTCGTCTTTTTATGAGGTGAAATTTTTTAATTATTGTCTGTTGCTGGGTTTTTAAAGCTGTTCTGGGGTAAAACTGACCACTTCATCTATCTCACTTTTATCGCAGAACAGCATTATCAGGCGGTCAATACCGAGTGCAATGCCCGCTGATGGGGGGAGGGTCGCAAGTTCTTTAAGAAATGGGTCTGGGCTAGGATAGGGTTTTTTACCTTCTTTTCGACGTCGTAATTCTTCTTTAGCGAATCTTTGCTGTTGTTCAACCGGATCGGTCAGCTCTGAAAATGCGTTGGCAACTTCCAAACCACCAATATACAATTCAAAGCGTTCTGCAACCTGCGGGTTTGATGGTTTTTTTCTTGCTAGAGCCGCATGTTTGCCGGGGTATTCAATGAGGAAAATTGGTCGATTGGTGGGGAGCTTCGGTTCAATATCCAAAGCAAGGATAGAATCAAATTCATCAGTGGCAAGTGCTGCTTCCAGTGATATTGGGCTGAATTGTGAAAAAGCCTCAGCAATCGTCATCCGTGGCCAGGAGGGAGATAAATCAATAGCCTGATTCTGCCAGTTTATTTGCTGATCTGAGCTCAGGTGGAGAAAAAGAGCTTCGCAATCATCCATTAATTGATGGTAGTCACAGTGACTGTGATACCACTCCAACATGCTGTATTCGGGTAAATGTGTTCTTCCTCGTTCCCCGGCGCGCCAGCAACGACAGATCTGAAACAGTTTATCGTATCCAGCGGCTAATAAACGTTTCATACAGAGTTCTGGGGAGGTTTGCAGAAACCAGTCACCGGAAGGGACTGCATCAATATGGAGTTCAGGTGCATTGGCGGGAATTCGATGTGGTGTTTCAACCTCCAGAAAATCTTGTTCAATAAAGAAATCCTGGATCTGATGAATGATCCTGGCTCGTTTTTTCAGGGTCTCTCTTTTGCGAGCCAGCTGCCAGTTTTGTTCCATGTCCTACTCTTTGACACGAGTCACATAGTTACCGGTGCGGGTGTCAATCTGAATCAGGGTTCCTTCATCAACAAAGGAGGGAACTTGCAGGGTGTAGCCTGTCTCAACTGTTGCTGGTTTATTGTTACCAGCAGCGGTGTCACCCTTGACCCAGGGATCTGATTGAGTGACCCGCAGGTTGACAAAATTAGGGAGACTGATACCAATTGCTCGCTCACCATACATCAGAATTTCAACATCCATATTATCGATCAAAAAATATTTATCATCACCAAGTGTTTCTTCAGTGAGAATAACCTGCTCATAGGTTTTTTTATCCATAAAGACATGGCCACTGTCATCCTGATAAAGATATTGCATATCACGTTCTTCCAGACTGGCCGGTTCGAAAGATTCGCCGCTACGATAAGTGCGATCAAATAAAGAACCAGTAATCATATTGCGAAGTTTGCATTTATACAGTGATTGGCCTTTTCCCGGCTTGGTAAAATCGTACTGAACAATGACGTGTGGTTCCCCATCAATCAGCACTTTAAGCCCTTTTTTCAGATCGGAACAACTGTACATATTTAACTCCTTTTAGATATGCTGGAATTTTGAATTTTAAAGGCGGCATTTAACCATAATTCAACTGTGTTTGCTACCGGAAAAGCCAGCTTTTTTATACGTTTAATGTCACAACCCTGATATTTATCTTTTTCAGAGTGGCGCAGAATGACGAATCTTTTCTGATTGTTGTTGGCGTTGGTAGTAGAGATAAAATGATTCCAGTATCTCGGCAGTTAGCAATAAACTAATGGCAATGGCAATACCAGAAATAGGGGGTTGCCAGGCAACCAGAGGCCACCAGAGAAGCAGGAGAAATCCGCTTTTAAGGAGGGTGGAGCGCCCCAGTTGTCCCGTCTGGTCGGCTCCGGAAAACCAACCACGTAGCAGGTTGGTCAGCCCATAAAAGAACGGGAAAACTGAGCAGGCCGCAAGTGGCAATTGCAGATAGTGACGTAAATCGGTTTCTACTCCGAGCAGTTGGCCGAGCAAAAATTGATTCAGAGGGCCTGCAGCTAACAGCACCAAAAATCCGAGACATAGGGAGATCGTGAAACTGAAGCGGAGCAAGGTACGGTTATCTGCCCTCGTTTTGACCAGAGTCAGATAGGCTTGTTGCAGGTTGCGCATTGGTCCGGCCAGCATGAACAAGAATCCACGAATCACACCAAAAGCTGCCAGAGCCAGAGCTCCATCATGCAGTCGACCAATAATTGAACTGATCAGCAATGGGATCGTTTGTTGCAGACAGGATGAATAGGCAAGTGGAAATGAGTAGCATAAGACTTCCCCGGTAGTTTTCTCTGTTTCTCCCCGATTCTGCGGTAGCCCGGTTTTCCAGGCTAGCCAGGAAATGATCAGTGTTTCTGTTACAACACAGCTGACCAGAGCAAAAGCTCCAAACTGAGCACCGTAAAACCACTTGTGTCCAATTGAGAGAAATCCAAACAACGCCATGACTCGGACTCCGGTGGCGAATGAAACCAGGCTGGTTTTTCGGGCACGGATGATCAGCCCCTGACAAAAGCCCCGGATGCCGGTAAAAAATGGGAGGAAGGCTAATATGTATAGGGCTTTTTTTGCCTCTGCAGCAACTTCGACAGGGGTTCCGAGGAGCTTGATCAGGACGAAATCACCGAGCGGAGTGAAAGCGATCAAGGACAACATCACAGCAACGTATATAGCGACCAGACTGATAAATATCAAAACCCCGATCAATGATTTCCGTCCACGAACCATAGCGATGGTAATGGTGTGATTCTGGTACGATGGGGAAGCAATAAACAGGTGAACCACTAGCGCGACCGACATGCCAGCCAGGGCAGTGATGTAATCGTCAAGCCTGGCCAAGGCACCATTAATGACGGTATGGGAAATACTCATCAATTGGACATTGAGTACCAGTGGAAAAAAGAAAAAGGCAATCTCTCGAGTGGTCAGATTTTTTTCAGTCAAAAGATGAACCGGGAAACAGCTGGAGCAGATCGGTTGGTTGCTCTGCACGAAAGTCAGATTTAAGACTATTGCTATGCCCCAGTCCATAGGCACAGAAACAGGTAGCTGTCCCTGCGTTGCGTCCGGAGTAAAGATCGGTGTGATGATCGCCAATCATAACGGCTTGTTTCGGGTCAGCGGATAGACCTTCCAGTGCTTTGATTACTGGCAGAGGGTGGGGTTTTTTTTCTGCATAGCTGTCACCACCAACAATCATGTTGAAATGCCTGGTCAGATTCAACCCATCAAGCAGCTTCATGGTCAACTGATAGGGCTTATTGGTGACAATGGCCATTTTGTCTGCTGGATATCCGTTCAGAAGTTCTTCAATTCCAGGATAGCAGCGGGTATTATCGAGCAGATGTTCGTCGTACAATTGGAGAAACCTGTCTCGGTGGGCAGATTGATAGAGCTCTTCTCCAAGAGCCCGTTTGACAAGAATAGTGACTCCATCCCCGACAATGCTAGCAACCTGTTGTCCAGTTATTGGCGAACAATCCAATTCCCTTCGGAGTAGATTGAGAGACGTGGTGAGATCGGGAACCGAATCGACCAGAGTGCCATCAAGGTCAAAGAGGAGGTAATTTATTTGTTTCATTTCAAACCTTTTTAATTCGTGCGCCAAAGATGGCTGTTCCGACCCTGACCAGGGTTGCACCTTCTTCCACCGCCACTTCAAAATCTCCGCTCATTCCCATTGAGAGTTCAGTCATGCTGACGCCGGGGAGGTGCAATTTATTAATCTGTGCAGAAAGTTCGCATAACTGCCTGAAAAATGGACGAACCTGTTCGGGATCATCAGAATGGGGAGGAAGGCACATCAGCCCTTTAATTCTTAAGTTGGACAATGGGGCAATCGATCGCACCAGATTCTCCAGATTTTCGGGAGCACAACCCGATTTACTCGCTTCATCAGCAACATTTACCTGCAGCAGAATTTCGACAGAGCTATCAATTTTTCCCCATTGACGGTCAATTTCTTCAGCGAGAGAGATGCGGTCAACTGAGTGGATCACGGCAACTTTACCACGGAGATATTTAACCTTGTTACTTTGCAGTCCACCGATAAAATGCCATTGAACTGACGCCTTGACCAGCGGCTCTTTATTACGGAATTCCTGGACGTAACTTTCGCCGAAAAGTATTTGACCAGAGTTGAAGGCTTCTTCAATCAGTTCAGCCGGTTTCACTTTGGAGACAGCAATCAGTCTGACTTCTTCAGGGTTGCGACCAGTTTTCAGACAGGCCTTGTCAATTCGATCATGAATTTTTGCAAGATTAGCGGCAATATTGTTCATCAGTTATACTCCACAAAAATCATATCAACAGCGGCACACCCAGCTCTTTCATCGCCAACGTCAGCTTGCATAAAGGCAGGCCGACAACATTGGTGTAGCTCCCCTCAATCCTGGCAACAAAACAAATTCCGAGCCCTTGGATTGCATAGGCTCCCGCTTTGTCAGCAGGTTCTCCAGTGGCAATGTAGCCTGTAATTTCTCCTTCTGTCAATTGACGAAACCAGACTTTAGTGCAGACTGCTTCAGTGCGCTGTTCACCGGACTGTCGATCAATAATGGCAAAACCGGAAAGAACCCGGTGTTCCTGTCCTGAGAGTTTTTTCAGCATCATTGCTGCTTCGGCTTCATCTTGTGGTTTGCCAAGAATTTGTCCATCGCACAGAACAATAGTGTCACTGCCGATGAACCAGCGACCTGAGATGTTATTCCGGTTGGCAACCTCGGTCGCCTTGTCGAGACTTAAACGGATCACGTGTTCTTCCGCTGTCTCTCCATCGAGGACGTGTTCCTCTGCCTGACTGGGAATAACCTGAAAATCAAGTCCGATCTGTTGTAATAGCTCTTGTCTACGTGGTGAGGCTGATGCCAGAATGAGCTGATCCTTCATCGTCTCTCCTCCCGCTTGGAAGCGACAGGTTCCCACCACTGGGGAAGGGCGGTAAGAGCTCGATCTGCCATGGCCAGGCGTCGATCGGCACGTTTCATTTTGCGCTTCAATTCCAGGGGTGAGAAGAGGCCATAATTAATATTCATCGGTTGGTAATTAGACTCACCAGCGGACGATAGATGGCTTAACAGTGCACCAAGAGCTGTTTCTCTGGGGGGTGCAGAAAATGTTTCACCACGAAGTTGATATGCGGCAAAAATGCCTGCCAGAAAACCGCAGGCTGCTGATTCAACATAGCCTTCAACGCCGCTCAATTGCCCTGCTGCATAAATATTTTGCGCTGCTTTAAATTGCAGCGATGCGGTCAGACATTCTGGCGCGTTGATAAAAGTATTGCGGTGCATACTGCCGAGCCTGGCAAAACACACTTGCTCCAATCCTGGAATAGTGCGGAAGATCCTTTTCTGTTCGGGATAGGTCAAACGGGTCTGAAAACCAACCAGATTAAACAGTGAGGCATGGCGGTTATCCTGGCGCAATTGCAGAACTGCGTGGGGGATCTTCCCGGTTTTTGGATCGGGCAAACCGACCGGTTTCATCGGCCCGAAGGAGAGAGTTTGTGCGCCGCGACTGGCCATCTCCTCAATCGGCATACACCCTTCAAAATGGATCAGTTTTTCGAACTCGCGCCCGGTGACTTTATCTGCATCAACCAGTTCCTGAACAAAAGTGAAGTACTGTTCTTTGTTCATCGGGCAGTTGATATAATCGTCGCCCCCTTTATCATAGCGAGAAGCGCGCCAGGCAATAGTAAAATCGATAGAATCAGCTTCGACGATTGGCGCAATGGCATCATAAAAGTAGAGGTGCTCACTTCCCGTTAATTTTTCCAGTTCAGCAGAAAGGGTTTCTGATGTCAGAGGGCCGCTGGCAAGGATGGTTGTTCCTTTCTGTGGGAGTTTGGTGACTTCTTCACGGATCAGTTCAATGTTTGGTTCTGCGGCAATTTTTTCACTGATATAATTAGAAAATTCATCCCGATCAACTGCTAGAGCACCCCCAGCTGGAACCGCTGTCGCATCAGCTGCTTCAATAAACAGGGAACCGCAGCGGCGCAGTTCTTCTTTGAGGCACCCGACGGCATTATTCATCCCCGCACCACGCAGGCTGTTAGAGCAGACCAGCTCAGCCAATCCCTCACTTTGATGAGCCGGAGAAAACTGGATTGGTTTCATTTCGTACAATTTGACTTGACAGCCTTCTTGGGCTGCCTGCCAAGCTGCTTCACTTCCAGCCAAACCGGCACCGATAATGGTTATTTCCATTTTTATTCCTTTTAAACGCAAATCGGTCGAACCTGTATGGTTCGACCGATAAAATTATACTATGTTACTGATGATTCAGGTTGTTTTTTTAGTCGGTTTTTTTGCCGGCGCCTTTTTCTTTGTTGCCGGTTTCTTTTTCGCCGCCGCTTTTTTAGCTGGGGCTTTCTTTACCGGTGGAATGAGTTCTTTTTCCCAATCACAGTTTTCTTGTGGACAACGCTGAACCGTGCCCCACCGCTTGGTGGTCTTGATCTCTGTCAGTGGCCAGCCACATTTTTGGCAAGGCTCTTCTTTGGGGGGATTCCAGAGGGCGTATTTACATTTGGGGTAGCGATTACAGGAGTAGAAGATCTTTCCATAACGGCTCTTCTTTTCCATTATCTCCCCTTCACCACATTCTGGACAGGTGATACCAAGGGACTTGGGTTTTTCTAGGGGTTGAATATTTTTACATTTTGGATAGCCACTACAAGCCAAAAATTTACCGTAGCGTCCGGTTTTGATCAGCATTGGCGATCCGCATTTCTCACATTTTTCATCAGAAACAACCGGTTCTTCCACCTCTTTTCCGTCACTATTTAGCGGCTCGGTATGGCGGCAATCGGGAAAACCGGAACAGGCCAGAAAACGACCTGAACGACCGAGTTTGATCACGAGTTCTTTACCGCACTCAGGACAGGTTTTATCGGTTTTCTCCGTTGTAATATCCGCCTTGCTGACCTCTTGATCCTTGCGTCGCAGCAGGGAAATAAAGGGTTCCCAGAACTGTTTGATCAATGGAATCCAGGCTAATTCCCCACGAGAAATGGCATCCAGCTCCTCTTCCAATCCGGCGGTAAAATCATAATCAACATATTGACTGAAATGTTCTGTCAGCAGTTTAGTGACAACTCGTCCCGTATCCTCCGGGAAGAAGGTGCGTTTTTCCAGCCGGACATATTTTCTGGTAACCAGAGTATTCATGATGCTGGCATAAGTTGATGGACGACCAATACCATATTCTTCCAGCGTTTTGACCAAACTGGCCTCGGTAAAGCGCGGAGGTGGTTGGGTGAAGTGCTGTTCCGGGGTGAGTTGCTCTTTGCTGAGTTTCTCTCCCTCACTCAATGGTGGCAGCAAGCCCTCTTTGTTTTCATCGTCACCGTTATCGGTACCCTCGATATAGAGAACCATAAACCCAGGGAAGCGGATAATCTGGCCGGTTGCCCGAAAGCTGTAACGTTCTCCGGCGGCGATATCGACCCTGGTCGCATCAAAAATTGCCTGAGTCATTTGTGACGCTACGGTACGTTTCCAGATTAACTCATAGAGTCGTTGTTGATCCGAGCTTAGATATTGCTTCAGTTGTGCAGGTGTGCGGGCGACAGATGTTGGACGAACGGCCTCATGCGCTTCTTGAGCGTTCTTACTTTTGTTTTTAAATACACGCGGTTTATCCAAGGCGTAACTTTCATCGTAAAGATGGCAGATAACCTCACGTGCTTCACTGGTTGCAATTGTCGACAGGGCAACCGAGTCGGTTCGCATATAGGTGATCAAACCGTGGGTTCCGTCCTCAACCTTAATTCCTTCATACAACTTCTGCGCAACACTCATGGTTTTTCGTGCTGAAAAGCCAAGTTTGCGGCTGGCTTCCTGCTGCAGGGTACTGGTGGTAAAGGGTGGAGCAGGGTTGCGTTTGCGTTCTTTCTTTTCCAGGGATGCTACCTGAAATTGCACCTGCTCCAGTTCGGTAAGAATCTCTTCAGCTTGTTTCTGGGTGGAAATAGCAAATTTATTTAGGGTCTTTCCATCGCAACTGTGAAGTTTTGCTGTCAATGGACTTTTGGCAAGGTTAGCCAGCGAAGCCTCAATACTCCAATATTCACGCGGCTTGAAAGCATCTATCTCATCTTCACGTTCACAGATAAGGCGCAGTGCAACCGATTGAACCCGCCCTGCAGAGAGTCCATAACGGATTTTCTTCCACAGGAATGGTGAAAGATTGAAACCAACCAGATAGTCGAGAACCGCACGTGCTTGTTGCGCATCGACCATATTACGATCAATTGCGCGTGGATGAGCCATCGCTTCATCAATGGCCGTTTGGGTGATTTCGTTGAAAGTGACCCTTTTAACGGTAGGTTTTTTAGCTTGTTCATCAATACTGAGGGCTTCCAGAAGGTGCCATGCAATCGCTTCACCTTCGCGGTCAAGGTCAGTTGCAAGGATTAATTCGTCACTCTTGGCAACTTCCTTTTTTAGTACACCAATATGTTTTTCACTGTCGGCGAGAACCTTGTAATTGGGCTTAAAATTATTAACGGTATCAACCGAGCCCTGTTTGCTTGGCAGGGCGCGGACGTGTCCATAAGAGGCGAGAACTTTGTAGCCCTTGCCCAGAAACTTTTCGATAGTTTTTGCTTTCGCCGGTGACTCGACGATAACTAGTGATTGTGCCATTTGATTCCTCTATATGCCCCATTTCCGATAGATCCGGATGGGCAGATGTAAAAAATTGTGTCAATCATATAATGAAATATTTTCAGTGATAAATGCGACCCCAGTCGTTTTCCAGGAAGCAGTCTATCTCTCGTAACCAGAGGTTACTCGAGTGCGACAGAAGAGTTAGAGTTGTGATCAACTTGATCTCTTGTTCGGTGGTCGGATCTTCTGTCCCGCGTGTGGCTCGATCAATGATTTCTTCCTGTGCCTCGTCTGAGAGCAATCCCATCGTGCGAACTTTGATTAAAAAACCTCTCGCTTCAGTGGTCAGTTTTTTCTGCTCCACGGAACTGAAAACCCGATAGGTGGGTTGTTTCATCAGTGGGGTCACGAGTGCCGATTCTGCTTGAGGTTGTAAAGCAATCGTTTCCATCCAGGAAAAAGCATCATTGATCTCATCGGCATCAAAACCGACCGACATCAGTTTAGTCTTCAATTCCTGCTCGCTGATTGGGGTATCTTCTGCCCCCAGAACATATTGGGCGATCAGGGTAACAATCGCCAGAACTCGCTCACGCAAAGAACCTCCCATATCGGGTTTCAAGTTGATCTTTACCCACGGATATAATGATTGCCAGGGAGTGTTTGTATCCCACCCCGGAGCTCTAGGTCGAGTAAAATAGCGGAAAGCTCCATGGGAGTCAAGCCGCATTCCCGGGCAATTTCGTCACTGTGCCGGGGCTCATGCCCGAGCATCCGGAAGACACTTAGAGCCGGTTTGTCCAGTTGATCAGTGAAATCATTATATTGGATCTGTTGCTGTTTTGACGGTTGGTTCGGCCAGAGCACTTGTAAAACGTCCTCAGCTTCGGTGACAAGTTGAGCTCCATCCTTCAACAGCCGATTGGTTCCTTTACTATTGGGATTCTGCAGCGCACCCGGGATTGCAAACAGCTCACGACCTTGCTCCAAGGCAAAGTCTCCGGTGATTAATGATCCACTTTTTTCGGCAGCCTCGACAATCAATACGCCACGACTGAGACCACTGATGATGCGGTTCCGCCCAGGGAAATGCCCGGCAAGGGGTGGTGTCTCGGGCGGATATTCGGTGATGATGGCATTTTCTTGCTGAATTTCAAAAAATAATTTACTGTTTTCCGGTGGGTAGATCCGATCTATGCCACATCCGAGAACGGCAATCGTCGCACCTTTGGCATCAAGCGCACCCCGGTGTGCTGAACTATCAACCCCACGTGCCAGACCGCTGACGATACAGATATCGTGCCGTGCAAGAGTTGTTGCCAGTTCTCTGGTTGAAGTCAATCCTGCATTGGTCGCTCGTCGTGAACCAACAATGGCAAAGCAGTCTTTTTCAGGTAATTTCCCACGTAAATAGAGAAGAGCTGGCGGATCATGAATTTCGCGCAGCAGAGACGGGTAATCATCATCCCAAAAACTGATCAGGCAAACTTGTAGCGATTTTAATTTGTGACAGGTTTGTAGGAATTTCTGATCATTCTCAGAGGGAACTTTGTCGCAGAGGTTTTTTGTCAGCCCTGCTTCCCGCCAGTGCTGTGGCGGAGCATCAAGGGCAGCATTGAAGTTTTTAAAGTATTGGTGGAGTTTAAACAGGGCAATGCGCCCAAGACCGGGGGTCAAATGGAGTCTCAGTAAAGCTTGTTGCGCTGCATTCATTTTTCCCCTCCCGTAATTCTCAGTGGAACATTCTGCAAATAAAAAAGGATTGAAACACTCCAATCCTTTTTTATTTGCTTATTCTTCAACTGGTAAACTAATTGGTTACAACCGACACCTTATCTCCGATAAATGCGGCATCAGCACTTTTGATAATGATAGCAGAAGCAGTTTTTGCTTTGGTTTCAATGACCACCGCAGCACCAAGAACGGCATCAGGTAATTGAATTGAGCCAGCTTGCTTGATAATTTCATCAGATGCTTGGCGTGGTCGGGAAAGATAAAATAAATTACCACTTACTAAGCCATCGTCGCTACCAAGATCAACAAAAATAACATCATTGACTGACATGGTACTCTTTCTGTCCCGTCCTGCAATGATGTACCCACCTTGGTCGGTGGTGCCGCGCTGTAGGGTGATCTCTTTGCGTTGCGGGATGTATTCAAACAGTTCAGCCCCCCGGGCAATTTCACGGAAAACTTCACCAATTTTGGCAACAACTGTGTCGCCATTGATTTCAGTGACTTGCAGGAACCCGAGATTATACATCATGGTTCCGATTGGTTCGTTGGTTTGCGGGTGTTTGATTAAGTCTCCACGCTCGAATAATCCGTAGGTATCACCAACAGTAACACTGGTTGTGTCGTTCATCTTGAGGTACACAACATCATTTTTTGTCAGTAAAATGCGATTGTCGACTGAATCGACTAAAAGTCCCAGCGGTGTTTCATCGGTGAGGATGAATCCATCACCACTTCCTGTCGATTTTATTTTTATTGATTCCGGCACCGTACTGGTCAGAGTGGGTGGTGCTGATTGCTCAGTATCTTCTGCCTTTCCTGCTTCTGGATAAGCTGGAACAATCTTGAGGCGGCCATCCAGAATACGCACCTTTTGTCCTGGAAAAATCAGATGCGGATTGGTAATCTCTGGATTTTTTGCCCAGATGTTAGGCCAATAGTACGGGTCATCCATAAATCTTTCGGAAAGACCCCAGAGGGTGTCCCCTTTTTTGATGGTATAGATTTGTTCCTCAGCGGCAATTGCCAGACTTGTTCCTGACAAGATCAGCAAAAGAATCAGCATCGATAACCAGCGAAAGAGTGTTTGTGTCATCAGTTCCCTCTCAGACAGAGCTCTAGACCGTTAATTGATCGGTTCGTCGCTCCGGTAAATTTGTTGCGCTTCCTGGCTTTCAGGATAGCTGTTGCGCAACTGTTCTAGGACGTTGTCGGCTTGTATCTGTAGCCCCTTCTGACGATAGATACGCGCCAATTGCATTAGCGCCGCAGGAGCCTTATTCTGAGCATTTGGATTTGTAATAATTTGGCGCAGATTGTCTATCGCCAAATTTATTTTTCCTTGGGACAATTGTGCCCTAGCAAGCCAATAGCGGGCATTAGGAGAATATTGGTGAGCTGGAAAATCACGTAGAAATTTCTGAAATCCCATTTCAGCAGATGACATCTGACCCGCAGCCAGGTTTGAAAAAGCTGCCAGATAGGACGATGCTGACGCGGCGATGCTAACAGCTTCCTTATTGGGGGTTAACGGAGCTGGAATCGTTGGTTGACCAGGCGTTTCCAGGTTCCCCTGGATTTGGTTCGAGATTATACTTTCACCTGATAACTGTTGCTGGAGCTGAGCAAGCTGCTGTTGAAATTGCTGTAATTGAGTGGTTTGTTGTTGCAGTTGTTGTTTTATTTCACGCAGTTGATCCTTCAATGCCCCGGAAGGTGCAAGACCCGGTGTCGGAGCACAGGAACTGAGCAAGAGAACCAATCCCAAAAATGGGACGAGTCCAGTTATCAGAAACGAGAGAATCTGCTTCATGGCTTTATCGAACTCCACATGACTTACACAAATAAAACTAATCAGTAAAAATTATAGTTTTCTTAACTGGTTGTCAAGCTGGAAAAATGAGAATACTCCAAAAAAGACTTTAAATCATCATTTTTTAAGCGAGAGTTTCCGGGTTAAGACATTAAGATGGCGCTCTGATGTCAAAATAATCCCCCGATCTGTTGTGTGTTTTTTCAGGAAGTTTTTCAATTCGCTGATCTCGTCTGCCAGCATATCCTGATATCTTGGTACTTTGTTAGCAAAAAAATCAATGTTATCGATGAACAGGAAATCGACATTAAAGTGATATGTCGGGCTTAATAGCCAGCCATCAAGGCTTTGCATTGCTCTCACAGCCGCTCCCTTTTCCAAACTCTCATCACCACTTCCTGCGCCGAAACGTTTTTTAACTTCCAGAAAGGAACCACCATTCCCCGGTTCAACAACAACAATCTTGCCATTATCTTTCAGCAGCTTCCCTGAATGGCGAAGGTTGTCGATCATTTTATTGATTGGAATATGGTGCAGCGACAGGGTGTAAATAACAATATCAAAAGAATGAGTGGGAAGATCGGGGGTGCCGTCAGGGGTGTAGAGAAACTCAATATTCTCTGCGGCAATGTTTTTTTTAGCCTGTTCCAGAGCTTCAGAACTCAGGTCTGTTGCTATGATTTTAGTCGCATATTCCGCCATTTCACCGGTCATCCTCCCATTACCACAGCCGATTTCCAGAATTGTTGCTTCAGTTAAAGGGGCATGGGAGTGGATGGCCTGAATATATTTGTTGTCGGGATCGAGAATCACTGAATTTTCCTATTGAATTCGATAAGGTTGAGTCATTCTAGCAAATTGGGTTACGTATGAGATCATTTTTTTTGCTGTTCATCCACTGATACATGTTTGCTGTTTATGCTATGCTGCACAAATTGTTTGTGCAAATAACAACTAAGGAATTTTTAAATGGTACAAAGTTTAAATAAAAACCAGCCAGAACTGCTGTTACCAGCTGGGGATATGCAAAAGCTGAAAACTGCGATCCGTTTTGGTGCTGATGCGGTTTATCTGGGTACTGCCGATTTTGGACTGCGGGCACATGCGGGGAATTTGGATATTGAGCAGTTACAAATTGCCCGAAAATTGACGCGTGAGGCTGATGTTGCTCTCTATCTGACTCTCAATGCTTCGTTACGTCCTGATGAATTCCTCGCTTTGGAAACCCTGATCGAAGAACTGAAACCCCTTGATCTGGATGCCTATATTATTGCCGATCCCGGAGTTCTGGCAACCATCCGCAGGGTTGATCCGCAACGATCGGTTCATCTCTCGACCCAGAGTAACAGTTGTAATCCGCAGACCGCTGAATTTTGGCGCAGCTGTGGGGTCAGTCGCATTAATCTGGCTAGAGAATTAACTCTGGATGATATTTGTGGTTTTGCCGGTCAAACTGAAGTCGAGCTGGAATGTTTTGTTCATGGTGCCATGTGTGTTGCCCATTCGGGGCGTTGCTTGCTCTCAACGGCACTGATTGGGCGCAGTGCCAATCGTGGTGACTGTGCCCAACCTTGTCGGTGGAATTATGCATTAGTCGAGGAGACCCGGCCGGGAGAAAGTTTTGCTATCGAGGAAGATTATCGTGGCACTTATATTATGAATAGCCGCGATCTCTGTCTGGTTGATCAATTGCCACAACTGATTTCTGCAGGTATTGACAGCTTCAAGGTTGAGGGGCGGATGAAGAGCCTCTACTATCTGGCGACAGTGGCGCGTGTTTACCGTGATGCCATTGATCGACTCACTGTCGATCCTACCGATATGGATCCTCTCTGGCGGGAGGAGCTGGAGAAGGTCAGTCATCGCCCCTACGATACCGGGTTTTTGTTTGGGCACGAGGATGCCAAAATTCATGCTGCAGACACTCACTATATCCGCACCCATGATTTTGTCGGTTTTGTACGGCGCGATGATAATGGACTCTGGGTCGAAGGGCGTAACCGATTTCTCCTTGGGGATGAGATTGAACTGATCGCCCCGAATATGTGCCAACAAAAAATTAAGGTTGATGAAATTAAAAACTTTGCCGGGGATCTACTTCCTGCAGGACAGCCAAATTCTCAGCTGCGATTGCAGTTACCAGATTGGGCTGAAGAAGGTGATCTGTTGCGGCTGGAACGGGTGGCAAAATAGATGAAACTGCTGCTGTTACTCCTCTATCTTCTGGTAACCATCATCCGTTTTGGCCTGGATTGGCTCAATCTTCGCCATCGGGAACATGAACGAAAGCCACTGCCGAAAGTATTTGCCGGGCAGATTGATGAAGAACGGCTCGATCATAGTGACGCCTATGCTCTGGCAGGCGATCGGGTTGGTTTTGTCGAAGATCTTGTCGGGGTTGTTTTGACTCTCCTGTTCTTGTTTGGCGGAATTCTTCCTTGGTATGACCAGTGGGTGGGTCGTCTCAGCGATCAGTTTGTCGTCAATGGCTTACTGTTTTTTGGACTTTTGGCATTGGTTCAAATGGTGGTCGGGCTGCCCTTTTCTCTCTATAAAAATTTTGTTTTGGAGGCACGCTTCGGTTTTAACCGGATGAGTTTTAAGCTCTGGTGTACCGATCTGCTGAAATCACTCCTGATTGGTACCATCCTGTTTTGCCTGTTGGTTGGTGGTGCTCTCTGGCTGATTCAGTGGAGTCCGCAACACTGGTGGATCTGGGTCTGGAGTTTCTGGGCAACAATCTCGCTGTTTCTCCTCTATTTGTCACCCTACTTGATTGAACCGCTATTTTTTAAGTTTACTCCGCTGGCAAAGGCCGACTTAGAGCAAGATGTCCGGGCTTTACTCGAAAAAGCGGGAGCCCATGCCGGAAAAGTTCTTCAGGTTGACGCTTCCCGCCGCAGTGGTCACAGTAACGCTTATTTCACCGGGATCGGCAAGGTGAAGCGGGTTGTTCTGTTTGATACTCTGATTGAACAACTGGACAACAAAGAACTGCTGGCAGTTCTGGCGCATGAATTAGGTCACTGGCGTTGTGGTCACCTGCGCCAACAGTTGATCAAAAGTCAGATCGTGGCTCTGTTCAGTTGCTGGTTGGCATTTACGCTGTTGAACCATCAGATCCTCCCAGGTTGGTTGGGTTTGGAGCAGCTTTCTTTTGCGGGGCAGGTGGTTGTTCTGGGTTGGGTTGCTGCGTTGGTCGGTTTTTTCTGGACGCCACTCAGCAGTTGCTGGTCACGCCGTCATGAACGTCAGGCCGATCAATTTGCTATCGATATGGTGGGTAGTGGTGAGCATCTTGCTTCCGGGCTGGTGAAGATGGCGCGGGAAAATCTGAGTCATCTGTTTCCCCATCCGTGGTACGCGTTTTTCTATTTTTCTCATCCACCCTTGGTCGAACGGGTTTTATGGCTGGGACAAAGAAAACCTAAGCGGAAAGTTTCTCCAAGTTGATAAAGTGGTTGTCCTCGCCAATCGTCAAGCAGAATCGACCGTGAATGCCACTGTGGGTCAGGAATGGACGGATTCTGATCGCTGGAAACTGGATTTTCTGACTATTTTCAGCGATCACCTGAACTGCACTGGCGGTTCCTTGATAATATTGCAGGTATTGTTGTTGGCTGATTTGTAAGCGGAAGTAGATTTTCTGCATAGATTTTCCTAATTAGCCCTAATTAGATAGATTTTTAACCACCAGCGTAATCAATCAAAAGTTACAGGAGATCGTCAAGCATGTTGATCTTCAAAGTTGTCGAAACCAGTCAGGTCGATGACCTGAGTCTGGAGAAAATTTTTAATACCTGGACTGCCGAAGGATGGCAATTGGAACATGTCCATTTCGCCATGCGCGAAGCCAGTCGTCGTCCGGGGATGGCGTTTGTCACCTTCAGTCGTGAGGACGAAGAAGAGTAAAAACGCTCGCACTGTTTATCCAGAGGTTCCTATTGTTGACAGAGAGCATGGCGATGATGTTGCTGGGCTCTTTCTGGAGTCAGCCAGAGTATAATAATTACTACCGCATAATACAATAAAGTGGCTGCGGGCTGCCCCAAGTCTCTCAATAGCTACATGTCCTGCAACAAATAGCCAATAAATTGGGTTTTATATTCCGGGTGCTTAGCAATCAGTTTTGTTGCTA
>JAKIUD010000120.1 GCA_021647765.1 Desulfuromusa sp.
TTTGCCAAGTCTAAACCGATAGTGGTAATCTTCATGGTGGTCTCCTCTCGTTTCTGTTGATGGAATGATTGATTACCATCATGGCGCATTGACGCCGATGAGTGAAGCGGGGGAGACCATCTCATCGGATTTGCTGAACATTTCCTTAAACTATTACCATTCTAGACACCCCAAAAAAATGTCTATGTTTCAACCTATCTGCTACTTCCGCTTTGGTGCAGGACAAGTCAACCCTTCAAACTGTCGACAAGCTGTTGCAACATATTCAACTAAAGAATTTTGTGCCGCTGCAGACAATCCCAGCAAACCAACCTCTTTTTTCAAATCTTCAGGATTGCCATTGCAGCCAAGATAACCATTTATCCGCGCAGCTGCAGTTGATGCAACAAACTGGTCAACATCCGGATAGATGTGTTTAAACTCCTCAACCAGCTTATCCATCTGACGAAGATAATATTTCTGATGGTAATCCTCAGCCGGATAAAAAACTCCGGCCTTTTCAATCGCACTATAAACAGGGCGTTTTTTTGATTTCTCAATTAACTCACGGGATCGTTCTGCCTGAACGCGTTGCTCTTCTGACAGATAAAAAATGGCGTTTCGATACTGGCGGCTAAAAACTTCAGAAGTTGGATCATGGTTCGCCCAGAAAACATCCAGGAGCTGTTGGTAGGATATTTCCTGCGGATTAAATTCAACCTGCACCGTTTCACTGTAATCTTTCATGCGCCGATAACTGGGATCATGAGCAGAGCCCCCGGCATAACCGGCACTGGTTCGATAGACCCCCTGAAGACTCCCGAACCGGGAGTCAACCCCCCAAAATCAGCCAAGGGCAAACAACGCAATCTCGGTTTTATCTGGTGTACGGAGATCTATTTCAGGGCGGGGAACTTCCCCCTTTTGGTCAGCATGAGCGAGATTTGGTTGACCTGTCTGAAAAAGAGAGGAACCCTCCTTTGAACCAGCTGACAGCCACAAGGCTGCCCCGACAAAACAACCGAGGAGAATCATGACCCGGATGCCCCATACTTGAAATTTCATTTTAGTTCGTTGCATAGATGTCATTCTCGCACTCCTTGCCATTCCCCGACAAGAGCAAGGAACAAAATAAAGACCTGTTCAATCCCCAGATTGATTGATTTTTCATCCAAAACCCGTAATATTGATATCATCCAGTACTTATATTTCTGCAAATCAGTTTTAAAAGATTGGGGAGATAATATGGCTCACCACCCTCTTAAATCCAGTTATTCCAGCCTGGCAACTCGACTCAACCGCTACCCGCAAGGAGCCCCACCATCTCAGTTGCTCTACAAAATCCTTGCTATCCTGTTCAGTGAAAAAGAAGCTGAGTTGGTTGCCCAACTGCCTATCAAACCCTTCAATGCCAACAAGGCCAGTCAAATCTGGAAACTCAATCTGACTGAAACCCGTAAGCTTCTTGAAGAGTTGGCCAGTCGAGCCATTCTGGTTGATCTGGATCAAAATGGCGAGTCGGTCTACGTTCTCCCTCCTCCCATGGCCGGTTTCTTTGAATTTTCCCTGATGCGTACCCGAGGTGATATCGACCAGAAAGTCCTCAGCGAACTATTTTATCAATATATGAATGTTGAAGAGGATTTTATCCGTGAGTTAATGGCGCGCGGAGAAACCCAACTTGGGAGGACTTTCATCCATGAACCCATCCTGACCAGTGACGATGCTTTGCATGTTCTCGATTATGAACGTGCGACCGAGGTCATCAAAACTGCCTCCCATATTGGCGTTGGAACTTGTTATTGTCGCCACAAAATGTCCCATATGGGTAAAGCCTGCGACGCACCGATGGATATTTGCATGACCTTCAACAGTTCAGCAGCATCACTCACCAAGCATGGTCATGCTCGCCTGATCGATTCCACAGAGTGTCTCGATCTTTTACAGCAGGCGTATGATCACAATCTGGTGCAATTCGGGGAAAACGTTCGAGAAAGTGTGAGCTTTATCTGTAATTGCTGCGGCTGTTGTTGTGAAGCGATGATTGCTGCCCGACGCTTTACCATTCTGAACCCGGTGCACACGACCAACTTCATCCCGGAGATCGATCAACAAAATTGTACCGGCTGCAGCAAGTGCGTTAACGTCTGTCCAGTGGAAGCCATTGCTCTCTCCTCAGCCAATGATCCAAAAAAACCTCACCGTAAACAAGCCACTTTGATTGAAGATCGCTGCCTCGGCTGTGGTCTTTGTGTCCGCGCCTGCCCGGAAAAAGTCATCAAACTGAAATCACGCCTGGAACGAGTTCTAACCCCACTCAACGGTGTTCATCGGGCAGTTGTTATGGCAATTGAACGGGGGAAATTGCAAAACCTGATTTTTGACAACCAGGCGCTGTTCAGCCATCGTGCCCTTGCAGCGATCTTCGGCGTTATTTTACGACTGCCGCCCATCAAGCAAGCAATGGCCAGCAAACAGATGAAATCACGTTATCTGGAAAGACTGATTGCCCGGATGGATGTTTAGGAACTACTTCTGATCAGTTGCAGAAACGCTGAATACTCCTGAAATATCATGATGCACGGTTTTCACAGATGTGTGTCGGGGTGGAGCTGCAATGAGTCAAAATTCATTCATGGATAGATATTTGTTCTCATGAAACCATCAAGTATGACTTGACTTGTCATATATTAGTGATATAAGAAGAAGAGACAATTATCGAAGTCTTTCATTAACATTAAAAAGGAGGGAATTCCCCGATGAAAAAGCTGCAAAGTTTATTATTGTTCACTCTGGTTGCCTTGCTAGCCAGCTGTGCTCCAGTTATGCAACCCCCCCTTAAAGCCCTTGATCCTAGCTCTTCAGTCACCTCAGGTGGAAAGTATGTTGCAAAAGTTGATAATTTTGAAGTGATTCTGGATTCATCCTTAACAATGGAGAAAAGTTTCCTGGAGGCTCGCGATATCGTCAGCCGGATCAATCAGGGAATCCCATCTGATTTAAGCTATAACGGTGGGTTACGTAGCCTTGGTCACAGTCGTTATCAGTCGAAAAACCCAACTGATCTGCTCTATGGAATGACCGCATACAATAAAGCCGGTTTTCATGCTGGACTCGGCAAAATCAAATATGTTGGTGGTTCAACCCCTATGGCTGCTGCTCTGTCAGCAGCAGGTAATGATCTGAAATCTGCTTCTGGAAAATCTGCACTGATCCTGGTCAGTGACGGTTTACATATGGATGATGGTCCAGCTGCAGCCAAAAATATAAAAGATATGCTTGGAAATAACCTCTGCATCTACACGATTGCTATCGGTCATGGAAATAATGGCGCAGGGCTGGACATGATGAAACAACTTGCCAACATCGGTCAGTGTGGATTTGCGACAACGGATGCTGATTTGTCTGACAATGCCAGCATGGCAACCTTTATCAACAGTGTTTTCCTGGGTAAAGCGGCTCCGGTTGTTGTTAAACCAAAACCTGCTCCAGTTCCACTGCGTGACAGTGACGGTGATGGCGTAACCGATAACAAGGACAGATGTCCCAATACTCCTAAAGGAGCTTCAGTTGATAAAGTTGGTTGTCCACTTGACAGTGACGACGATGGCGTTTCTGATTACCGCGACCAGTGCCCCGGCACCCCTGCAGGAGTATCTGTTGATGTCTACGGTTGCCCAACCAAACTGACCTTGCATATTAACTTTGGTCATGATAGCAGTGTCGTCGGTCCCGAGTATGATAGTGAGATTGCCAAGGCCGCTCAATGTATCAATGACTACCCTGGCAACTCCGTCTTTATCGATGGGCATACCGACAGTAGCGGTCCTGCAGCATACAATCAGAAACTCTCTGAACAACGTGCTGCTGCAGTTAAAAACCGTCTGATCGAAAAGTTCAACGTTAAAAGCTCCAGAATGGTTACACGTGGATTTGGTGAAGATCAGCCAGTTGCCAGTAACAAGACTGCAGCTGACAGATCCTTGAATCGTCGTGTAGACGTTCTATGTGGCGCAACGAACTGAGAAAATATTTAATTGATCGATAAAAAATGGGAGCCATTTGGCTCCCATTTTTTATTCTGTATTAACTTTTGTCAAATCAGACATGGTGATTCTTACAAAGACAAGCGGAGACATCTTCAATGAGAAAACTCTTCTGCCTACTACTGCTCCTACTCATTCCAGCTCTGACAGGGGCTGAACCGACCATCAACTGTCACTGTTTTCAGGATCGCACCTTCAATCATCGGGACACTGCAGCGGCCGACTCTTATTTTCTGGCAACTACGCAGAATTCCTTCATCTCCCTGATCTATGGAGTCGACAAAAGCACTTTAGTTAAAGCAAAAATGTCAGGGACAAGTGGGACTCATTTATGGATTCTCTTCGATGTTGCAGCACGCAGCCAGCAGGATATCAACAAGGTCGCCAAGATTTATTCACGCACTAAACATTGGGGAAAAGTCTTTAAAGAACTACACTTCACTCCACAGCAATTAGAGGGGAAATATTGGCAACTGAGCAACAACCCGGAACAGTTGGCTGAGCATATTGTCGATCTACAATTGAGCCAATATTTTTCTGTGACGGCTGACCAAATTAAAAACTGGCGCGAACAGGGGATGAATCGGAAAGAACTCATTCTGGCGATTTTATTGGAAGGAGATCCCGCCTCTCTCTACAATCGAGTCAACAGCAGGATGCAGACTTGGGGAAAACTCTTATTTGATCAAGGGTTGGTGGATGGCAAGGCAATCAACAAACGCTTGAGAGAACTTATGTAACGAGCCAAACAGACCCAAACCAGAGAGAGACAGCCTCCCAGTGCAAGCATATTTCTATTAATTATTGTACCAAAGCCCTGCAGGTGATAAAAATAGCTATAGTTTCCACTCTTTTTGTCCGTGGTACAAGTGGTTTGATTGTATGTATTGTCTTGAAACGGCTAAGATTCAAAGATCGCCGAGGTTAAATAAACAAGAATGAAACTGGATGGGGAACAAAATAAAAGTGTTTTCAGCGGAGTTATACTCGCCTATCTCGTATTGATTTTGCATATTTTGCTGATGGTCGGTGTAAGTTTCCACAATAAACGGCACCGAAGTCTGTGGATATTTTCAGTTTAATTTGACCTGTCGGAGGAAATTGTCAGACAATATGAGTCTTTTGTGGAAGGCTCTTTTTTTTACCCTGTCGATG
>JAKIUD010000121.1 GCA_021647765.1 Desulfuromusa sp.
ACATCGACAGGGTAAAAAAAAGAGCCTTCCACAAAAGACTCATATTGTCTGACAATTTCCTCCGACAGGTCAAATTAAACTGAAAATATCCACAGACTTCGGTGCCGTTTATTGTGGAAACTTACAACAGTTATCGCAGCTATGCCAATATCGGTCGCCCCTACGTAATCTGGAACGTCGTTGCTGCAGCAGAATTTTCTCTAGAACCAAAGCAATGGTGTTTTCCGGTAGCTGGATGCGTCTCCTACAAAGGATATTTCAAGCAAGCGGAGGCAGAGAAACTGGCGGCTACCCTGATGAGGAAAAGCTACGATGTTGATCTCTACGGAGTTCAAGCCTACTCAACAACCCTCAGCTGGTTTGATGATCCGCTTCTGAACACCTGCCTGAGTTCGTCTGATGCACGCTTGGCAGGCCAGCTCTTCCATGAATTGTCACACCAGCTGATTTATATTGATAATGATAGCTACTTCAATGAAGCCTTTGCCATGACCGTGCAGATTGAAGGGGTACGACGCTGGTTTCAACAAACAGCTAACCCGGAAGAATGGCAACGGTTTCTTGATCGGCAAGCACAGACTGAAGTATTTCAAGATTATCTGCAAGCAACTTGTGAACAATTAAACGATCTTTACCGTCAGGAGCTCCCCATAGAGTCGCTACGGCAAGAGAAGCAGCTTTTGATCACTGCGGCACTTGAGAGTTTTGAACACTTGAAAAAGTCCGGCCAGAGCTGGATCAGCGCTTTGACCACTGGATGGCGCGTGGCCTGAACAATGCCCGTCTGGCCGGTATGCTACTTACCGTGATTTGATTCCCGGGTTTGCTGGCATCTACTATTAACCTGAAGAATCAATAATAAAAAAAAGCGGGGGCAGAATTAAATTCTGCCCCCGCTTCCTGCTGCTTACAAATCAGAACAAGTTTGTTGATTACTTGCTATCCATTGGGTCAGCTTTGTAACCTAAAGCTTTCCAATCCATCCGCCCATTATCACCATGGCAATCAAGACATTTCAGGGCATCTTCTTTAGGAGAAACCATGTGATCGAGTCTCCAGTACATTTCCGTTGGAGCAAATCCGTATTCACCGCTGTAAGGGAGGCCGCTGACTTCCATGCCAATTTTTGCAGAACGCTGCCAGTCAGCTGTGTCCCAGAAACCATCAGCACCATAGATGTGGTTGGTAATGAAATAGTTGTTCTTGGTATCATAGATCTGCTTACCCGTATGAATTTTGAAAGGATGAATTTTAGCAGTCTTGTCATTGATATCACCCAGAGGATGAGTTACTTTGGTAACAACTTTTGGATCTATTTTATCACCAATCTGCATAATGCTAGCCTTACCATTGAACCAGGCATAACTTGGAACCATATTGGTTTTCCAGGTCTGTGTTCCGGTGGCCTTTGAATAGCGGACAACCTTACCGTCAATCTCTTCAGGATTTGGAGCTTCATCGTGACCAGCAGTTGACCAATCCCAATCCATCTGTGTCGGATCTTCTTTCGCATAGATGGGAATATGGCAGGTCTGACAGGCGACCCGTTTGGCGTGGGCATTCAAACGTGACTGCTCGTGGGGGGCAGTATCGTGACATTGCTCACAGCTGATGGAATTGAAGCCATCAGGCGAAGTTTGAAGGTTAGCACCAGAAATATAGTGATTTTCGGTTTCATGGCAGGTCTGGCACTGAAAATCATTGCCATCGGCATCCATATGAACATCGACAGAACGATCCGGATAATCCAGAACCAAACCAATATCGCCATGCTTGGCATTGTTACCACCACCACCTAGAGCGTGGCACGATGTACAATTCTGCCGAACCGGCAATCCGACATTTTTGGCAACCTCTTCCAACTTCACATGTTCAGTCGGCCAACCGGAGTTATCCCCATCTTTATGGTAGGTTCCGGTGGTATCGTGACAAATTAAACAGTCAACTCTGGTCTTGTCAGTAAAATCAAACTCCTCAGTCGCCCAACCGTAGCCTGCGTGACACTCACTACAGTGAACCCGGTTACTTGATACCGAAGTACAGAAGTTATTCATCACATTGGTCTTACCCAAATCGACCTCTTTACCATCTACAATCTGCTTACGTGACCAGGTCCAGTGGGGCGTTTTCATAAAATCCATAGCTTGGTCTTCGTGACATTTGAGACATACTTTCGTTACGTCAGTCGCTTTTTCAAAGGGGCCTTTAATAAATTTACTATGGTCAACTGCGTAAGCGGAAACACTTAACAACAGCAGACCAGTCAAAATTAACAGTATTTTCTTCATTCGAGTCACCTCTATCATTAATTATTCAATATTATTAGATGTATAGTTGCGAGTAAAGGGGGAGAAACCATATGATTTCTCCCCCTTGTTTTTTTACAAATTATACGCGGCTCTAGAACTTCATCGTAATTTTAGCGTAAGCATCCCAGGCCGTATCGATAACTGGCATCAGTGAGTATGCAGAACCATTTTCTATATCCGCAATCTTGATTGGTTTACCAACCGGCGATCCACTCCCGGTATATTCATAATCATAGTAAAGACCACCAACTTTGATAAAGGCACGTGGGTTGATATCAAAAATATAGTAGGCCTCGAAAACATGACCACGTGTGGATAGTTTACTGCCAAGTAAATCATCCTGAGCCTGGGTAAATGGAGTCCAGTATTCGGAACCATAATTATACTCCAGACCAAATTTCCCCATAGGAGCTGGCATCTGCATACCAACATAAACACCATAACCTTCTTGGGTATCGTCATCTTCAGCTCGGGCTGGCATCATAATAATTTCTGAACCATCCGCGCTGAGTTGCGCTTCAAAAACAGCATCATTACCCATACCACCGAACATGCCAGCCTGGCCGTTCGACTCAAGCTGGGTCATACCAACAGAACCAAACCAGGTAAAACCACTATCATACTCATGGGTTACACCCAAAGCGAGCAGATTGATATTACCAATAACGGTGCTGGGGGTGTATCGAACATTAAAGTTCATGTTCGGGAATTTCTGCAAGTCGGCATTCATTGTAGGAGCAAATAATGTGGCATACTGTGCCGGGAAGGCGAAAACACCAGTAAAGCCATCCACAACATCCTGAGCCCGGAACAATGTTGCTTGAACCAAGGTGCTGCCATTATTAAAAACATCAATATTGAAACCACCTAAGTGAGTATCTTTCAGGTTTGCAGTGATGTCATCATTAAATAATGTGCCGTTACCATATTCAGATTCAAACCCCTGACCATAGCAGAAACGGATGGTCTGACCTTCAATACCGGTCAGTTTACCAATATGATAGCCAATTGTCAGACCATCAAAGTTGAAGTTAACCAGATGTCCAGACGGGGTGCCACCACGCATCTCATTTTCACGATAGTTAGTTGGAGGACCATAGGTTGATGGACGGCGACCAATTGACAGATAAAAATCGCTGCCGGCAATATCTTTCCAATTAAAGAAAGCCCGCTCAACATGGATAAGATCACCGGAAGGACGCCCACTACTGGTTCCGTCCATAGCAAAGGCATCCCAGGAATCAAACACTCTAGAGCCTGAAGAATCACCCCAAGCTTTGTACATAGTTAGACGACCATCAAAGTTCATATTTTTGGCAATATCAGCCTTCATATTCAAACGAAGGCGGGTCGTGTACATAAGATCATTGTTGATGTCCGAGGTTCTAGGCCCGGCAGACATGGCAAAAGGACTGACTCCAGACAAATCACCTGCCAAGAATGCAGCAGCTAAGTTTGGGTTAGCAATCATCATTTTTGATAGTGGAGTTAAAGGAGAACCATCAGCATTTGTTAACAAATTACCACCAGCATCTGACAATTGAGTATTAAACCCAGCTGAATTTAATGGATCCATAGCCTTCGCAACAAAATCATCAAAATCAACCTTGATCCCGGGATTCCAAGTCACATCCTGATAATGGAGAGAATCGACGGTGTTCCGAAAATCACCGGTAAAACTTATCCGATCCAGGGCAGAGTGGCGCTCGGGAGCTTCAAGCCGATCAGACAGATCATCCAGCTCCTCGACAATGTCGGCAATTTGCTTTTGCAGCTCCTCAATTGTTGGAGCCGCAAATGATGTGGCAGCAGGCAGGGTCAGCAGGACTGCCAGCAGTAAAACAATAAATCTACTCATTCAGTGGTACCTCCTGTTAAACTTTATTTTCAGTTAAAAACTGTTTGTACCTATCCCCAACTGGGAGGGGACGGACTGATAAAAATCAGAACTTAAATTAACCACACGTTGCAGGATGCTCAGAATCTGCAGCATTGTCATAGAGGAACTGATTGATATCTTTCTGATCTTTTTCTTTCAGATTTTTAAAAACATCCCCTGGATGTTTTGCGGTTTTCTTTTTGAAGTAGCGATCCCACTGTGACATGGTCTTTGTCATCGGAGTCAACTCTCCACCCTCACCGCCAGCATTATGACAAACCTTACAATTTTTCTTGTACAGGTGTTTCCCTTTGCGTGAGTTACCACCGTCAATTGCCAAAACGCTGGTTGCAGTGAATGCGGTGAGAATGAATCCAATCAGCAGCAAACTTTTCCAGTTCATATTGTTTTCTCCTTTAGGTTATGAATGGCGGCACTCAATCCGTGCCCCGTTGATATAAAAACTAGTTAAGAACTAGTTAAGACCGACACCTCTAATATCATCTGAAAGACATGCTTACAAGCCTTTTTTACACAATATTTAGGAAAAATAGCCATATAAAGTACTTATACACCCATAAGTTGGTGTTGTTTGCGACTTATCCCTATATTTTTAAATAGTTAAAGATGTTTATTTTGTCGGTATCTGTTAAGATACATCCTACATAACTTACTGGTAATTCATTGCAGCATTAGACTCTAAATGTCTAAAAAAACAGAACAAATAACCATTTCTTATGGAGGCAACAATATCTCTTATCTCTTACTTCATCAGCAAATTATTCACCTGTCGCAGCCTCCCCTTGAACTTCATCGATCAATTAATTACGGTTCTATCCACAATAAAAAGGCTGCGGTTGAGTAATACCGCCCCAAATAGTTCTTCGTAACTGAGTACCGACAGCATGTTGCAACAGATTTTCGAATTGCTCCAGCACTGGTTTTGTTCGCATCA
>JAKIUD010000034.1 GCA_021647765.1 Desulfuromusa sp.
CGATTTTCAATCAACTGTATTTTGCTCAACTGCTTCGATGGCACTGTTGATGGCGGAGGAAATTCACAAACGGGGAGTTGCTGACCAGATTGCGATCAAAAAAATTATCTATGGCTCAGAACGTTCCAGCCGCTCGATGCGGCAGAAAATTTCTGAACTGTTTGGCGGCGCAGAACTGTTTGACATCACCGGACTGACGGAACTCTACGGCCCCGGCACGGGGATTGAATGTAGTGAGCATGACTGCATCCATTATTGGGGCGATTATTACCTGCTGGAAATCCTCGATCCAGAAACCTTGCAACCTGTCCCCGAGGGTGAGTGGGGCGAGATGGTTGTAACCACTTTATGCAAAGAAGGGGCTCCGCTGATCCGTTACCGAACCCGCGACATCACACGGATAATTCCTGGTCGTTGTAATTGTGGCAGTATTCTGCCGCGCCACTCACGGATTAAAGGACGTAGCGATGACACGATTAAATTCCGTGGGGTGAATATTTACCCAAGCAGTATTGATACAATTTTATCTGCCGTCCCGGGAATCGGTTCCGAATACCAGCTCTACTTAACCCGCGACAATGCCGGGCGCGACCACATGCGCTTGGTTGTTGAACGTGCCGAAGGGGTTGATCTCAAACGCAGTCCTGAATTAAGTCACGAAATCAGCCACCAGATAAAAAAACAGTTGTTGGTTTCTGTTGCGCTGGAACTGGTCGATTACGCTAGTCTGCCACGCTCAGAAAAGAAGAGTCAGCGGGTGTTCGATAATCGAATTATGGACGAAATTGTGTGATTCTAAGTCGCTGGGGAGGGAAAATGAGTTCAGTTATTTTTATTCTTTTGCTTGCGGAAGGGGGATTTACCTTTCGTGATGGATGCAACGTAATGATGCACAAATTTGCCCATCAACTTGTATATCCAAGCTATATGGCGGAAGTCGCAATACTAGTTCTTGTTCCGCCTCTTCAAAACATTGGAACCACGCGAAACTGTAGCAATCCCTACCCCTAGCTGAGTAGCAATCTGTCGTTGAGGGACTCCCGCGGCCAACATTTCAAAAATTTGTAGCCGCTTGGTCACCTCATCCAGCTCACTGGCCGTCAACAGATCACTGAGAGCCTTTTCCATCTCCTGTGGAGAATTCTGGGCAAGCAAATGATTGACTAAATGATCAAGGTATTCTATCTTCGCATTCATGTACTAGTACAATAGTACATGAAAAGGAGAAGTCAACGCTTTTTTATCAATTTTTTCTGCTAGCGCCACCCGGGAGAATTGTCTATGCGCAGTGTTCGTTTCATTTCAGGTGTGGTTGTCGTTTGTTTCATACTATTGGCAACACCGGTTTGGTCTTATGATCAACCCTCAGTGAATTTAGGTTTTACCAGCTTTCTTGACGGTGGACCACCTGCCGGGCCAGGACTTTACTTTTCTGAATATCTACAATATTACACTACCGATAAGTTTACCGACTTACCACTAGCAGATGCTGAGGTTGAGGCTCTGGTCAGTCTGAACCAGATTCTCTACCAATCTGATACACCTATTTTCATGGGGGGCAAGTGGGGACTGGATATAATTGTCCCGTTAGTTGGGCTGGATAGTCGCCCTTTGCCAGATAACAATGCTGGTTTAGGTGATCTGTTGATCGGTCCCTATATTCAGTGGGATCCGATCATGGGGAAAAACGGACCCGTATTTATGCATCGCATTGAGTTGCAAACTATTATCCCCACTGGAAAATATGTCAATGACAAAGCGTTGAATCCGGGAAGCAATTTTTGGTCGTTCAACCCTTACTGGGCTGCGACGCTGTTCGTTACCCCAAAACTGACTGCCAGCTGGAGAATTCACTATCTGTGGAATGGTAAGAACGATGACCCTTTTGGCGGAGCAAATGATGCTCAAGCCGGGTCTGCAATCCACGGCAACTTTGCTGTTGCTTATGAAGTTATTCCCCATCAATTTCGGATTGGACTCAACGGCTATTACTTTAAGCAGATCAGTGACTCAGAGAGAAATGGGCAGAGTGTTGACGGACGGGAGAAAGTCTTTGCCATAGGGCCTGGTTTTATCTGGCATGCAAATAAGGATAATCATATTTTCTTCAATACATTTTTTGAATCTGGTGCCGCTTACCGCACAGAAGGAGAACGTTATACCCTGCGCTTTGTCCATCATTTTTGAGGATAAGTTGAGGAAAATAATCCACAATCGATAAAAAAGGAGAGACACCAATGAAAAAAATTCTGGGAGTTATTACCTGTCTGCTGCTTATGGCCTCTTCGGCACTGGCAGCCGACACTATCAAGCTGGGCGCATTCTTTGACCTGTCGGGGCGTGCGGCTTTCATTGGTACACCGACAAAACTGGTTGCTGAGATGGTCGTCGATAAAATCAACTCTGAAGGGGGTATCAACGGCAAGATGCTGGAACTGACAATTGGCGATACTGAGGCCAATCCAGCCAAAACAGCATCAATAGCGAAAAAATTTATCTATAAAGATAAGGTTGTCGCGATTATTGGTCCAACTCTGACTGATACCGGGATGAACGTTAAAAAGATTGTCGATAAAGGACACATTCCGATCTTCATGACCGTTGGTGGCGATCCGGTCATCATGGGGGGAAAGTTTGGGTCGTATAAATGGGTTTTTAAGTCTCCTCAACGTTCCAGTATCGCGGTTAAACGGATGTTTATCTATCTCAAGGAAAAGGGACTGACTAAGGTTGCCCTCCTCTCTGCTGCTGACGGTTTTGGTAAGGACGGTGCCCGTTGGATGGCAAAATTGGCACCTGAATACGGTATCGAAATTGTTGCGCATGAATCCTTTGGTACCCGCGATACTGACATGACCGCCCAACTGACAAAAGTCAAAAACAGCAACCCGCAAGCTCTCCTCGCCTGGACAATCGGTCCGGCGGGATCAATCATTGCTAAAAACAAAGCACAGCTTGGCATTGATCTACCACTGTTCCAATGCCACGGTTTACCTGATCCCAAGTATATTGAACTGGCTGGCGCAGCCAGCCAGGGAGACCGGATGCCTGCAACCAAGTTGATGGTTGTCAGTGAGTTAGCCGACAGCGACCCGCAGAAAGCGGTTATTCAGGAATTTATCAAGCTCTATAAGGAGAAGGGTTATGACAAACAGTTCCCGATCAATACCCACTCCGGTTATGCCTGGGATGCCATCATGATTGTCGCAAATGCCATTAAAAAAGTGGGAACCGACCCGGAAGCTCTGCGTAAAGAGATCGAAAACACCAAAAATTATGTCGGTATTTCTGGAACCTACAATATGACCGCTGAAGACCATAACGGTCTGGACGTTAATTCTATGGTGATGGTTCAGGTGAAGAACGGTAAATTTGTACTGGCTGACTAGAATATACCTTTTGTAATTGGTATGATCATGGGGTCTTTCGGGAATCGAGAGACCCTTTTTTATTCAACCCCGGTGAGACACAGATGAAATACGATTTTAATTTCTCCAATATGCCCGATTATATTTTGATCAAAACAGGTGAGTTTGCTGTTGTCGAGGATCTTTATAAACTGTTGAAAGATTTACTTGCTTCGCCCAAGTGGGTTAAGGAAACTCCGTTAATTATTGATCATCAGTACCTCAACCTTAAAAAAATGACCTTTGAAGAGATAAAAATGATCCAGTCCATCGTCGAGTTTTACACCGAAAAACTGGGGGGAGGTAAGTGTGCCTTTGTTATTCAAGGTAACAGCAAAACCTTAGCCGCTGAATTGACCAGTCGGTCTAGTAAAAAGTCTCTTTCGGTCATTAAATTCTTTTCTGACCTTGGAACAGCAAAAAGGTGGATTTTAGTTTAGCCTTTTGTCCCGGATAATGAGAGCAGCCCTTCCTTGTGGACTCGAATTTTTGGCATCAAACCACCAACATCGAGCAGAGCTTCCAGATTAAATGTGAATTGTTCACGCGGCTGATTCAGCAAGTTTGTGAATAAGCTGATCGTACTGAACAAATCAGGTCTGGCCTGCAGCAGGATATCCCCTTCGCCATAAGCTTCAATCACTGGAAGCTGATTGGAGACACCACTTAGGACTCGAAACCCTTCCAGTTCAACATTATAAGAGAGTCCGTGTAATTTCAGGGCCATCCGATTTGGATTGATAACATGCAAACCAATTTCGAAGGTTGGAACAATATTGTTACCAGGTAAAACTCTGAAGCTGGTGAGATGAACCGTTGGTGTCTCAAAACTTGGCAACAAAGGAGCACAGCCGACAAAAGCACAAAACAGAAGCAGTATAATAGATCGTTTCAAACACATAAATCCTCCTCCTTAAAACATGTTAAAAATATATCCGACGCAACCGTAACTCCAAACGATTAGCTAGCCAGGAGCAGCTATAGGTCAAGATAAAATAGAGCAGAGTTATGCTGATCCAAACTTCAAAGGTCAGATATGTGGCTGCCATCAACTCCATTCCCTGAAAAGTCAGTTCCTGAATAGAGATAACCGAAACAATTGCCGAGTCTTTAATGGTTGATATTGCTTGACCAGTCAGGGGTGGGATCATCCGCTGAAAGGCCTGGGGCAGAACGATGTAACGCAATAACTGCCAGCGGCGCATACCTAATGCTCGGGCTGCTTCCCACTGCCCGGTTTCAATACTGTTGATTCCTGCCCGGACGATTTCGCCGATGTAGGTTCCTTCGAATAGAGCTAAAGTCATGATTGCTGCGATAAAGGCTTCTAACTGATCCGGTGGTGCTATCAAGAGTTGCGCTATTCTCTGCAGGCTGCTTGGAGCTGCTGCTATTCGCTCACCGATATTTAGCCAGGGAAGAATCTGGGCACTGATAAAAAAATAGAAGATAAAAATCAATACCAAGGGTGGCAAATTCCGTAACAGGGTGACGTAAGTACTTCCAATCAAACGGTTAAACAGATGCAGGCTGGTTCGCATCAGTCCGGTCATCAGACCAATAGGTATTGCCAGTAGCAAACTCCAGAAACTTAAACGAATTGTTGTGAGTAAGCCGAGGAGTAACAGGTTTGGTACCCAGCCCTCGACAGGATCATGCCGGAGCAGATATTGAGGAATGACCCCCCAGTTCCACTGATATTCCAGGCCTATTTTGATCCGATAGCCAAGATAAGCAACGGCACAGAACAACAGTAACAACAAAACTGTATCAAGTTGACCCCAGCGAGATCGACGATGTGGCAGCAAAAGTTAAGCTCCTTCAAATATTAATAATAACTACTATTCAATCTGGCTTTTCCACTCCTGAGAGGTAAACCAGTAGTCATAGCGCTCTTGCAACCAGCCATCTGCATTTTTCACCCGAATCCAATTATTTAAAAAATTCAGAAAATCAACATCCCCTTTACCAATGGCAAAGCCAATTGGTTCTTGAGTAAAAGTTTTACCTGCTAAAGGTAAATAGAGTTTTCCAGGATATTTCAGGGTTTGAAATTCTGGAAATGGCTGAGAGGAAACCATTGCCATGGCGCGCTTGTTAAGAACTTCCTGAAGAGCCTGTCCTTCATCGTCAAACAGGCGAAGCTTAGCTTTTGGCAGATACTTCTTTGCCGCAGTTGCAGCGGTTGTCCCAATCCGTGCCACAATCGTGACAGCAGATTTATTAAAGGCTTCCAGATCCATGTTGCCAGCTGCCAGCTTACTATTGGCGACAATCGACATGCCGGAAAATTCATAAGGATCGCTGAAATTGACTTTAAGATTTCGCCCTGGAGTAATTCCCATTCCACCAATGATAATATCAAACTTGCCGGTGAGTAGCGCCGGAATAATTCCCGACCACTTGGTTGGGATAAATACTGCCTTTACTCCCATATCCTCTGCCAACTGTTTGGCTACTTCAATTTCATACCCGGTATAACCCCCTTTTTTATCCTTCATTGCCCAGGGGACGAAAGTTGAGAACCCGATCCGCAATTTGTTTTTGGAGATAACTTGTTCGAGAGTTCCTTCTTTTATCAAATCCCGACGCACATTTTCTGCCCAGAGAGGAACTGCCAGAATTGTCAATACCAGCAACAAGGCCAGAGCAATCTGCTTTTTCATATTTTTCTCCTGTTGGATCGTTATTAAGTTACCTGTTCGGAAAGTCGATATTCTAAGTACTTTACCAGAAATGACAGCAACATGGTGACCACCAGATAAATAATGGCAACCACAAACCAGATTTCAAAAGATAAAAATGTTTCAGCAATAATCTGTTGCCCCTGCATGGTCAAATCATAAATAGCAATGGTAGAAACAAGAGCAGAATCTTTTACCAGCGAAATTCCTTGACTGGTGAGTGGCGGAATCATCTGCCGCAGCGCTTGGGGAAGAATAATATAGCGGTAACTTTTCCCTCTTGACATCCCCAGGGAGGCGGATGCTTCCCACTGCCCTGCCGGGATTGCTAAAATCCCGGCGCGAATAATTTCAGCTGCATAGGCTCCTTCAAATAAGCTGAGGGCGATAACTGCTGAGGTAAAACGGCCAAGATCCAGAATTGGTGCAAATACAAAATAAATAATAAAAATCTGCACGAGCAATGGAGTATTGCGGATAAGCTCAAGATATACCCGGGAAATCCCCCGCGCCATCGGTCCGACGGACAAACGCATTAAAGCAGAAACCAGCCCGATGGTTAAAGATAGACAGAGACTGACAAAGGTGATCTCCAAGGTTAACCACAGCCCTTGCAGCAGCGGTCCGAACTGCCAACCATCTGCAGAGATTTCGATCAGATAGCGTGGAACCCGACTCCACTGCCAGTTATAACCAAGGTTTTCGGCGCCCTGCATTAAACCCAGATAACACCCCGCTAGAAACAATGCAAACGCAGTGCCTTGAAGCAGGGTTGAAAGTCGAACTTGGGTTAAAAACCGGAGGGAAAAGATAGCTAGAATCTCCAGACAACTTAGAGCATAAAATCGGGTTTCTGTTTTATAACATATTGCTGATGGTACTCTTCTGCACGCCAGAATGGCATTGCCTGGGCGATTTCAGTCACTATTGGATTGTCGTAGACTCTCGAAGTATCAAGAGCAGCCTTTGATTCCTCTGCAATCTGACGCTGCTCATCACCATGATAAAAAATTGCCGAGCGATATTGAGTACCGCTATCTACCCCCTGCCGATTAAGGGTCGTCGGGTCGTGTTTGATCCAAAATTGCTCGAGAAGTTGCCGATAGCTGATAATCTCCGGATCAAATTCAATATCTACCACCTCAGCGTGACCGGTTTCCCCGGTACAAACCATTTCATAACTTGGGTTTTCCGTTGTTCCCCCCATGTAGCCAACGGTTGTCTTTATGACTCCATTCAGAGTTCTAAATACTTCTTCTACCCCCCAGAAACAACCACCAGCAAAAGTTGCTCTTGCCATTATTCACTCCTTTTTAATAATTGTTGACCCACCCAATACCGGGAAAATTGCAGAGCCGTTCGGCCGCAACGTTTACTTTTATCGTGTGACCACTTTAAGGCCGCAGCAAATAATTCGTCATCCAAAACCGGGGCAAGTTGATGTTCAAGAGAATATTTTTTGACTAATTGACCGACCAGTTCAAAATATTGATCCTGGCTGAAAATATGAAAAGGAATCCACAAGCCAAAACGATCAGATAGTGAAGTCTTCTCCTCAACCCCCTCTCCAGCGTGGAGTTCATTGTTGACCATTTTGAAGCCGAGATTGTCGGTTTCATATTCGGGAAGGAGATGGCGTCGATTTGACGTGACATAAAAACGGACATTCTCTGGTGCGGCATACACCGCACCATCCAGGGCACTTTTCAATACCTTATAGCTTGATTCTCCCGGCTCAAAAGAGAGATCATCGCAGAGAATTATAAAGCGATAGGGATCCCCTTTGATTGCAGCAAAGATATCGGCCAGATTGACCAGATCATCCTTATCGACCTGAATAACCCGTAATCCTTTCCCGGCATAAGCATTCAACAGGGCTCGAACCAAAGTTGATTTTCCGGTGCCACGGGTTCCCCAGAGCAGGACATTATTTGAGGGGAACCCCTGTACAAACTGGCGGGTATTTTCGTCAAGAATCCGCTTCTGCTTATCGATCCCAAGCAGATCACCCAGAGTTACCGGATCTAACTCATTGATCGCTTCCAGGTAGCCAGCAAAAGAATACCTACGCCAGTTAGCCGCCCAACTTTTGCTCCAATCGATCTTATCGACCGCCTTCGGCAGTAATTGTTCAACTGAAGCCAGCACCCTTTGCAATTGAGCTTTTAAATCTTCATCAGTAAACATGAGAACGGTACCACCCTTATTGATCTTTGAAATGTATCCGAGCCAACACTTACCCTTACTTTCTTATCACTAAAAAGAGAACCATGGAGAGTTCTATTTACATGAGTTGGAAAGCCAGGATATTAATAAATCCAATCAGAAAGCCAAGCAGAGCTCCGAACAGATTGATATATTTAAACTGTTCTTTCATCACCCCCATCAACAAATCTTCTACCTGTAGCAAATCGAGGCTGTTGACTTTTTCTTCAACCATCCGCCGGACATTGAGGGTCTCTACCAACCGGGGAGCCTCCTTCTTCAACATCTCTTCAATCAACTGACAGGTGCCACTTTCGATCTCCTGGCGGAGATCACCAGGCAACCGGGCAGACAACAAACCAAGGGGTTTATGGTAAATCCATTGGTTGCTTTGCTCAATAAAAACAGTTTCAAATGCTGTCCGTGCTTGAGGAGAACGGATCAGTTCAAGGAGTTTATCAGCTAAGCATTCCCGACCAGAATCTAAACTGTTTTCCGGCAGTGCCCTCTTCAATAACTCCGCAAAGGGACGGTCTTTGAGACGATCAACGGCACTTTCTGTCAGGATGATGGCAGTATCGATAGTTTTTCGCGATTGGACGGTGGCAACAACCTGATCTTTTAAGAACTGGCGAACCCCTTCAATTTTTTCATAGGGCATTTTTTCAATATAACTGGCTAAGGAACGATCCAACAAGCTATCGGCTCGCTCGCGCAGTAACGTTGCCAACTGTTGCTGTGTCCTCTCCTCTTTCAACCAGTTCGCAATCTCATCCCCGGCTTTATCGAGAAAATCAGGAATTTTATCGTATATTTTATTCAGATCCATAAAGCCACTGAGCAATCCAGCCAACCCCCCGAGAGAATCGAGGAATGAATCGATGGCCTGCTTCCCTTTTTTCACCAACCGGGCGCGAAATGTTGGGTCATAAAGCATCCCACCAAATTTTTCCGCCAAAGGGGGTAGTTCTTTTTCCAATTGTGTTAACAATAGTTCAATCAAGTCGGCAGGAAGAAGCTCACGAAGCGGTCGATCTGTTGACAAGACTTGGCTGGTTTTACGATCAACATAATCTCCAACCATTGCAGCAGTTCTAGATGACTGGAAAAAATCGCTGTATTTGTCATCCAGATGTTTCTGCGCGGCCTGGTAGCCCTCTGGCGTTAAAAAGCTGGCAAGATCCCGTGCCAGCAGCAGATCTGTTTGCTGTTTCAGGTAGTCACGAAATTTCTGATCAAATTGTTCGCTCTGGAGGTAATCAAAGATTAATCTGACGATTTTCGCCTGAAAAAGGCTGATTATCTCACGAAAGCGTGGACGAAAATGGTTTGGAACCAATGATTCCAGCGAACCAAGCTGTCGATCCAGGAAGGAAGCAAGCTTATCGGTTACGGTTAAACGCAGTTCTCGCTGGATCGAGTCCCTGGCAAAGGCCTGTCCAACATCATCAGCGGTCAGTAGATGTTCCCCGACCATTTCTCCCATTCTGATCGCTAGCTCTCCTCGTTTAGACGGAATAATTCCCGGGGTCAACGGTATCCGAAGTCCCAGAATCCGCCAGGCGCGTAATGGCCGAAATAACATGCGGATAGCAATGTAATTGGTCACGTAACCGATCACTCCACCAAGGAGCGGTGGGATAAGATATGGGAGATATTGTTGATAATTCATTATGACGATTATACCTTATTTTCTACCAAATCATTTTAACGGAGAGACGGAGAGCGGCAGAGAAACACATCAAGTTCATACAAGCAATTTGCAACCAAGACCCAAGGTCGCCAAGAGAACCACAGTCAAAAACGCTTTTTAGATTTTAAAAAAAGAAGTTTTTGCTTTTCTTGGTGCTCTTAGCGCCTTAGTGGCTATTTTGGGTTTCTGGTTTTTCTCCGCAAACTATCCAACTTCGCGTCTCTCCGTTGAAAAGTTTTACTGATCCATAACAATATGCGAATGGTCGCCGATATTCATCCGCCGTGGCGAGCCAATCAGGTTGACCGAATCCCCGAGCAGAGAGTGGTCGAGGATCAAATGGCTGACAATATTATCGGTATTAATAATCGAGTCGCTGATGACACTGTTTTCAATGACACTCCCTGCGGCAATCGAAACATTCGGCCCGATAATCGAATTTCTAACCACCGCACCCTCTCCCACATGAACCGGTTCAAGGAGAATACTGTCCTGAACCTCGCCATGAACATGGTGCCGCCCTTTGAGTAGATAGCGGTTGGTTTCAAGCAAGGTTTCCGGTTTGCCACAATCGAGCCAGGCATCAATCTCTGGTGCTTTAAATTTGTGTCCAGCGCCGATCATCCGCATAAAGACTGAAGGGAGGTAATATTCACCCTTCACGGTTTCCCCGGCGGCAATGGTTGCTTCGATAGCACCAATAAACCCGGCACCATCTTTCAGATAGTACAGGCCAACCTGAGCCAACCGCGAAATCGGAGTATCAGGTTTTTCCACCATATCGACAATGGTGTCACCCTCAAGAACATTAACGCCAAAGCGTTGGTAGTCTTTAACCTCTTTTGAATAAATCAAGCCATCAGCATTGCTGCAAAGATTTGGAATAGCGGACAAGTCCGTAACAAAAATCGTATCGTTAAACACCACCAGCAGATCGTCACCCGTCAGTACCGATGGTGCTGCCAGAGCCACAGCGTGAGCAGGACCAAGGCGCTCCTTCTGCACGTAATAACTGCATTTCAATTCGGGGAATTTTTGCGCCATAAAATCAGCAATCTGCTGACCATTCTCATCGATGATGAAAATATATTCTTCTATGTCGATACTCTGTAACCGCCCAATGATATGCTCAAGAACCGTTTTACCAGCAACGCTGACCAGTGATTTAGCTTTTGTGTGGGTGTGGGGGCGCAGGCGGGTTCCCTTTCCTGCGACTGGCAAAATGACTTTCATCTTCCCTCCTTAAATAATTAATCGGTTTATCTTTCTAAATGTGCCACATTATTCGATACATCCTGCTTTTTCTTCAGTCCAGTAAAGGCAGGATGTTTATACAGAGATGCAAGCAAATAATCGGCTGCAAGCCCATTAACAATACCACTTATCAGGGCAAAGAGCAGAAAGAATGGTAATAACATCCAGATTGAAGGGTGACGGATTACCACCAGCCAGGCAATCAGCAACTGTCCTGTTACGTGCCCTATCGCACCAAGAACCGAGACCCCGACGGGACCAATTTTATTTTGCCAGAGTTTATAGCCAACACTCATCAACGTATTGGCGGCAAGGCCACCCCCTAAAGATAATAAAAATCCGGGGGAAAACAAACTCCCAAGGAGCAAACTACCGATAAGAATACGTGCGATGCTCACAACCCAGAGAGCCTGGATGCCATAGCTGAACAAAGCAGTCAAGGCAAGAATATTTGCCAACCCGATCCGAAACCAGGGCAACGGATTCGGCAATAAGACTTCAACTGTATGTAAAGCAACTGCCAGGGCAACAAACAGTGCCAGAAAAACCCTGCGTCTGACTTGTTCCAACTCCAGAGAATCAACGGCTGATGAAGTCATACTCCGTATCCTCCCCTTTTTCGTTCCCTTCAACACTAATCACCAGCTGATTAGGTACGCAGGCCAGCAGATCCCCTGCGTGTCGTGCTTCACCCATATGGATACAAACTTTCTGCGGGCAAGGGGAACTGACAATCCGTGCCCCCCCATCTTTAATCTGCAAAACAGTTATTCCAAGAGGCCCATCCAATTCCACCCGTTGATCTTTATCCAAAGGGGCAACAAAAATTATTCGGTTATCTGAACTGACAACTACGCGAGCCCCGGCTTTTTGAGTTAACGGCAAAAGAAAAGAGAGGACAACCAGAACTGCCACAACAACCAGCAGTTTACGATCAAAAGGGGTCAACCGCCGCACCCAACCAATAGCTTTCATCAACCAACCATCATAAAGAGGTACTCAAAAAGAAAAATGTGTCCGCCAAAGTAGATTTGCGCCACCCATAGAACAGATAGATAGCAGCAAAAACGGGACTGTCCCCGCATGGGGGCTGTCCCAGGCTTTTGCGGCGCAAACCGCCACAGTTCTTCGTGGTTCGTAAACTTCGGGACCGTCCCGAGATTACTACAACATTGCTCTATTCAGGGCTGTCCCGAATGATCTCACCAATCAGATCATACTCAGAGGAATCGGTGATTTTTAGCTGAACATATTCGCCAACATCGGCAACCCCGGAGGTAATCAAATACTGCCCATCAATATCGGGAGCCTGTCTGGCACTGCGCCCCTTCAGTAATAAATCGGTCTCTTCACTGAGTCCTTCAACCAGAACCTGCTCAGTTCGACCCACTAAGGCACGGTTTTTATTGAAAGAGACCCGAGCTTGAGCTTTCATCAGCTTATTCAAGCGGCTGGTTTTGGTTCGCGCTGGAACCTGTCCCGGCAGTTTTGCAGCGACAGTTCCCTCTTCACGAGAATAGCGGAAGACACCAACTCGCTCGAAATGACCTTCTTTGACAAATTTGAGGAGGTTATCAAACTGTTCATGTGTCTCACCGGGGAAACCAACAATAAAAGAAGTTCGCAGGGTTAGATCAGGGATTCTGTCACGCAATCGTTGTACCAGGCCACGCGTTTGCTGTTCATCAAGGTGTCGATTCATCTCTGTCAACAACTGATCATCAATATGTTGCAGTGGCAAATCCAGATAATTACAAATTTTCTCTTCCGTTGCGATCAGCTCAATCAACTCGTCAGAAACTCCATCTGGATAAGCATAAAGAAGGCGTATCCAGACGATCTTATCAATCCGGACCAGCTCTTTGAGCAACCTTTCCAGCGTTGCCCCATCGTTTCGGTCGGTACCATAATCGGTAATATCCTGAGCGATCAGAACAATCTCCGTTACTCCCTGGTTGGCCAGGTTGCGAGCCTCCTGCACGACTGAAGCGATACTGCGCGAACGTAATTTTCCGCGTAATTGCGGAATGATGCAGTAGGAACAATGATTCGAACAACCTTCAGCTATTTTGACATAACTACTGTAGGTCGGAGACGAATTAACCCGGGGAGTTTCATGATCATAAAGATAATTGGGCTTGCCAATTTTCTGGACGGGAGCATCACTGTGCAGCTGTTGTTCAATCAGCTCTACAATTTGTGACCCTTCTGATGTACCAAGAAACAGGTCAACTTCCGGCAATTGTTCTTTTAGGACATCCTGGTACCGTTGTGGCAGACAACCGGCAACGACCAGCAGTTTACAATTGCCATTCTCTTTATAATCAGCCACCTCCAGAATCGTATCGATTGATTCCTCTTTCGCATCGTTAATAAAGGCGCAAGTGTTGACCACAATGATATCCGCCTGACTTTCATCAAGGATGATTTCATAACGATCCTGCGGCAAATGACCCAGCATCACCTCTGAATCAACCAGATTTTTAGGACAGCCAAGGCTGACCAGACTCACTTTTAGTTTATCCACGCGACTTCCTACGGTCTCATATTTTCAAACTGTAATTCAATCTCCAGATCTTTCCCTTTCAACATCTGCATCACCTCTTGCAGATCGTCGATCTTTTTACCAGTAACCCGCACTTGATCCTCCATGATCTGTGCTTGAATTTTCAGCTTGGTTGCCTTGATCAGCTTAACAATCTCTTTCGCTTTTTCTTTATCTATCCCCTGGATAATCGTAGCTCTAACCCGCACCGCACCAGCAGATGCTGCTTCTTCCTTACCGTAATTGAAACACTTTGGAGAAACCTTGCGGCGTACCAGTTTAGCAATCAGAATATCCTTAATTGCCTGCAGTTTATAATCATCTGCCGCCAGAATCCGTAAACTGTCATTTTCTAATTCCAGTTCGTTGGTTGTTCCTTTAAAGTCGTAGCGCTGAGATATTTCTTTTACCGCCTGATTGACAGCATTATCAACTTCCTGAAGATCAACCTTTGAAACAATATCAAAACTCGGCATAATCATCCTCTCTATCAACATGTATGGTTAAAAATAGAATAAAACCCTAAGAAACGAAGACTTATAACATAAAACCGTTCCACTATAAAAGTAGCGGAACGGTTCTATACAAAACTTATCAGGGATAACGTAAATCGGGGCTGATTCTTGACCAAAACAGCCAACTCTGACAATAGATTGCGTCTTCTCTGTGGGAATAAAAACCTTGCTATCAAGATAGATGGCCTGGAAGTGTTCGATCAAAGTCGGGTGTGAAGGCAGTTTCCTAGTCCCTTATATCATTTATCCAAAACCTCCAAAGGCAAATCAGGATCGGCTGCCCATTCGATGGTTGATCCGTCATACATTTTCGCAGCTTTATTTAATACAAGCAATAAACTTAGCTGTTTCATTGGTAACTCCTGTGAAAATAGGTTTGAAAAATGCTGATTCTGTTGCTGTGGATTTATATCCTGATGCAGATTATCCTCTGCGCCAGGTATGATATTTTTCTACCCAGCCGAGTAGCTTTTCTGGAGCATGTGCCCGCTTCCATTCACCGGCAGCAGACTTATTCATTTCGGATAGAGTCGGATAGGTATGAATCGTCCCGAGGATTTTATTCAAACCGAGTTTATACTTCATCGCCAGGACATACTCTGCGAGGAGATCTCCAGCGTGAGTGCCAAGAATTGTCACACCGAGAATCTTATCAGACCCCGGCTTGGTGAGAATCTTGACCCAACCATGATCCTCGCTGTCGGCAATCGCCCGATCCAGATCGTCAATCCCATAGCGAGTAATTTCAAACGGGATTCCCTGTTCTTTTGCTTCTGTTTCATTGAGACCGACTCTGGCAACTTCAGCATCGGTAAAAGTACACCAGGGAATCACCCGGTAATCGACCTTAAAACTCTTAAACTGTCCAAACAGGGCATTAACCGCAGCATACCAGGCCTGATGTGCTGCAGTATGGGTAAATTGATAAGGGCCGGTAACATCTCCGACACAAAAAATATTGGGGTAGTTCGTCCGCAGAAAAGGATCGCTGGCAATGGTTCCACGTGGGGCAATCTCAACACCCAGCTCTTCCAACCCGAACCCGGTCACATTGGCTCTGCGACCTACCGCAATCAGGAGTTGATCAAATTCAATTTCAATTTTCTCCCCCTGGTGTTCACAAATCAACCATTTATGGCCGGTGTCAACCCGCACTTCTTGCGCCTGATGTTCGGTCAGAACTTGAACCCCTTCCTCTGCAAATTTCTGCTGGATAAAATCACCGACTTCAGGGTCTTCGCGCCCGATAATCCGGGAACCCATCTCAACCTGGGTTACTTGACTTCCCAGCCGGGCAAATGCCTGGGTCATCTCACTACCAATCGGACCACCGCCCAGCACAACCAGTTTTTCCGGAAGCTCTCGCAGTGACCATAAATTGTCTGAGGTCAAATAATCAATTTGATCCAATCCTTTGAGCGGTGGAACAAAGGGTTTTGCTCCTGTGGCGATAATAATACTTCGGGTCGTCAATGTTTTCCCGTTGACCTCAACTGTCCACGGAGAGGTAATTTTAGCCTCACCTGCAATGACTTCAACGCCGAGGCTAGTGTAGCGCTCTACTGAATCATGTGGTTCTACCTGTGCGACTTTCTGCTGTACCCGCTCCATAACCTTGGCAAAATCGAATTCAACCTCGGTCTTTTCAAAGCCGAATTCCTTGGCTCGCTTTGCATACGAGAGCATCTTGGCGCTCCGCAGCAGGGCCTTACTCGGAACACAACCGGTGTTAAGGCAATCGCCACCCATCTTGTGTTTTTCAATCAATGCCACTTTTGCTTTGACGGCTGCTGCAATGTATGAGCTGACCAAACCACCACTTCCAGCACCTAAGACCACCAGGTTGAAGTCAAACTTTTGCGGCCTTTGATATCCAGCAAAAACTTTACGCGCCTGGAAAATGCCAAGAATCCGCTTTGCGAGGAGAGGGAATATGCCGAGCAGAGTAAAAGAGAGCAATAGACCGGGAGAAAGAATGCCACCAGCGCTTTCGAGTTGGCCGATCTGGGTTCCGGCATTGACGTAAACAAAGGTTCCAGCCAGCATCCCAACCTGGCTGACGATGTAATAACGAGAGGTTTTGAGCGGGGTCAATCCCATCAGCAGATTAATGACAAAAAAGGGAAAAAGTGGAACCAGACGGAGAGAAAAGAGGTAAAAGGCGCCCTCTCTTTCTACTCCAGCATTGATTGCCTGCAACTTATCGCCGAACTTTTCTTGCACCCAATCGCGTAACAGAAAACGCGAAACCAGAAATGCCAGAGTTGCACCGATGCTGCTGGCAAAGCTGACCACAACTACAGAGATCCAAAGACCAAACAGTGCTCCACCAGCAAGGGTCATTATTGCCGCTCCCGGCAGAGACAGAGCCGTGACCAGGATGTAAATAACAAAATAGAACAGCAAGGTCGAAAAACGGTTGTGCTGATAATAGTCATTAAAGACTTGTTGCCGACTTTTGAGATAACCCAGGGTCAAATATTGCCCCAGATCAAAGATGAAAAAACTGGCAACCAGGATAACAATAACTGCTAGAATACTTATTTTTGTAGTACGACTACTCATAACTTTGCCCTTTAGAAATTGTTACACCGTTATATGACATATGTGGCCTCTCTATTCGTTTGTTCTTAATTCTTGTAACACAATATCTCAATCGCTGTGCCAACTTTTATGCTTCAATAAGAACAGGTAGTTAAGCTCTATTCAAAAATAGGAATATTTTACTTTATAGGATATTGTACACTGAATCGCAGATTATTGACTATTTTTGTTATATATAAAAACAGACGAATCCTTTAGCCTGAAAAAATTGCCACTAGTGTCGTGTCATGGATGAAATGTTGCAAAATTGCGCTGGTATTTTGGGTGTCAATAAGGCGTGATTTTCGCTGCATAGCCAGAGCTTTCTTATTCAACATCAAGAGGTGACCTTTAAAGTCATGAAACTGATCGGTTTTTACTTGCGGGAAATGGAAACGTGTCTGTACTGCCCTGACAATATAAATTGAATTTTTAATTATAATTTTCTTTTTCCGATTTTTCTGGCATCTGAATCCTCATCAGCTTATCTTCAGCTCCGTTATTTTATCTTACGGAGTTGCTCTTGACGAAAAACAACCTTCACTTACTTCCGTCGATCAGCCTGATTGTAGCCATGCTTCTCTGGGCAAGTTCTTTTGTGGCACTGAAGCTTGCATTTCAAGGTTATCATCCGATGCAGGTCATTTTCGGTCGGATGATGATTGCCAGCCTCTGTTTTGTCATATTTATCCCCACTTTCCGTAAAATTAACTGGCGGCGGCAGGACTACAAATATTTTTTATTTATGGGGATTTGTGAACCCTGTCTCTATTTTTTATTTGAAGCCAAAGCTCTTGAATTGACCAGTGCTTCGCAGGCGGGAATGATTACCGCCATGCTGCCGCTGCTGGTCGCGATTCTAGCTTGGAGCTGGCTGAAGGAGAGCATCAACCGAAAAACTTTGGCAGGGTTCAGCCTGGCAATTATCGGTGCTTGCTGGTTGAGTCTGGCCAGTGAAACCAGTATTAATGCTCCCAATCCTTTGCTTGGGAATTTTTATGAATTTCTGGCAATGGTTTGTGCTGCTGGCTATACCGTCTCATTGAAGCACCTGACCAACAATTATCCGCCGCTGTTTTTGACCGCTTTTCAGGCATTTATCGGTAGTCTGTTCTTTTTTCCTTTTCTGCTGCTCCCCGATGTTGGTTTTACGATCGTCTGGGAAACCATTCCGGCCTTAGCCGTAATCTACCTGGGAACTTTCATCACCTTAGGAGCCTACGGTTGCTATAATTACAGCGTCAGTCGTATTCCTGCTAACCGTGCTGCCGGATATGTCAATCTGATTCCAGTTTTTGGTGTTATATTGGGAATGCTAATTCTTGGTGATAAACTGAACGTGTCACAATGGTTGGCCTGTGGATTGGTTTTCTGCGGGGTCTGGCTGAGCAGCCGAAAATCAACAGAGGTAAGCCATCAATGAATTATTCTCTAACTCCAATTGCAATTATCCACAGTCCGTTCAAGGAAAAGTTTGGCACTCCGCGACAACCACAATTAGCCCCCTCGATCCATGCCAGAATAGATTTTATCCCTGAGTTTGCCACCCCGGAAGCAGTGCGTGGTCTCGAAGGATTCAGTCATCTATGGCTGATTTTTCTGTTTCACCAGAATTGGCAAAAGGGGTGGAGAGCAACTGTACGCCCGCCCCGCTTAGGGGGAGATCAACGGGTTGGTGTCTATGCTTCCCGCTCTCCGTTCCGCCCCAACCCAATCGGGCTGTCAGCGGTTAAACTGCTATCGATTCGTTGCGCCAAAGGGCAAGTTTCTCTAGAAGTGCAGGGGGCTGATCTGATTGATGGCACCCCGCTCCTCGATATCAAACCCTACATCCCTTACGGAGACAGTATTCCGAATGCAACCGGAGGGTTTGCCGAGCCGCTGCCACGGCCAACCCTCCAGGTTGTGTTTACCAAAATTGCCAGTGAACAGTTAGCTCTATACAAAAAAGAAACCCCAGAACTTGACATGATGCTCCAAGAAACCCTCAGCCTTGATCCGCGACCCGCCTATCGCCACAACCAAGACGATCCAAAAGAGTACGGGGTGTTGCTTGATCGCTACAATATCTGCTGGCATGTTGTGGGTGTCAAGGCCGTGGTGTCCCGCATAGATCTGGTCACCTGAATAGGCTCCACGCTCCTGTCAATCACAGTCCTCACGCCAGAGACATTGCTCCTGACCACATTTCTGTGAAAAGTTTGTGTTGAAACATTGGGGGTTGTCTTCAGCTTTCTGAATCGTCCGTATCAGCTCCGCCTTGCGCAGCTTTCCTGTTTTTACTCCCAACTCTCTTGCCATCGTTCTGATTTGTGTCATGTTCATTGCTATCTCTCCCAAGTAATTTACAGATTGATTTATAGAGTCATCACTCCAACAAGTATAGTTGCCAGCATGCGGCTTTCAACCTTGAAATACCCATTTATCAAAAAAATAATAGCTGATAATCCCCTGTCTCCTCGTCATAACAAGTCAACCGCTGAGCGAATAGTGCCATCGGGAAACCTTCAGTCGCTGAGAATAAAATCGATTCTCCGCCGCCACAGCTCAACTTTCTTCACTCTCACCTTGACCTGCATTCCGACCCGATAGCTCTGACGTTGCTTTTCCCCCGTCAGCGTCATGGTGGTGGGATCAAAATGAAAATAGTCATCCTGCAATGTGCGGATATGAACCAGGCCTTCAATGTACAGGTCATTCAGCTCGACAAAGAAACCAAACTCGGTGACCGATGAGATGGTACCGGTAAATTCCTCTCCGACCCGACCAGCCAGTACCTGACAGGAACGGAGATCGACCAGATTCCGTTCCGCTTCTGCGGCTCGCTGCTCTTTGGTCGAGCATTCTCTGGCGAGACTTTCCAGTGTACCAGCAGAAAGCCCTGCCGACTTCGGACTGCCTGTCAGAGCCAGCTTGAGTGTCCGGTGGATAATCAGATCGGGATAACGGCGGATGGGTGAAGTAAAATGGCAGTAACTCTCTGCCGCCAGCCCAAAATGGCCGCAGTTTTCCGGTGAGTATTCGGCGCGTTGCAGACTGCGCAGCAGTTGCTGATTGAGTAAACGCTCTTCCGGGCGACCGACAGCATCAACCAGTAATTTTTGCAGCGCTTTCTGCGGCTTGTTCCCCAGCACCAGCCCCAGACCCAGACCGCACTGTGCTGTCAGTTGCTGTAATTCCTGGAGTTTCTGTGGATCGGGTTCTGCGTGAATACGGTAGAGCACTGGCCAGCCTTTGTCTCTCAGGAACTGCGCGGTCGCCTCGTTGGCTGCCAGCATGAATTCTTCGATCAGTCGGTGCGACTGGGTTCGCTCAGTTTTTTCCAGCCCGACCGGATAGCCCCGCTCATCGAGTAGAATCTCCACTTCGGGCAGATCCATATCAAGACTGCCACGATCATGACGCATTTTAGTCAAAATTTTTGCCAGCCCGGCCATCCCCTGTAATTGTTCCACCAGGGATTTATCCAGCTCTGCCTGTCCCGGGTTGGCCAGAAAACCATCCACCTGAACATAAGTTAACCGGGCTTGACTACAAATAACTGCCGGATAAAACTTTGCATCCAGCGGCAAACCATCCTGACCGATATGTAACTCGGCCGTCATCACCAGTCGATCTTCGTGCGGATTCAGCGAACAGATCCCGTTACTCAGAACTTCGGGCAGCATCGGCAGACAGAATCCGGGAAAGTAGACACTGGTGCCCCGATCCAGCGCATCCCGGTCGAGGGGGCTGCCATTTTCGACGTAATGAGCCACATCGGCAATACAGACCCAGAGACGGTAGCTGCCGTCCGCCTCTTTACGCAACGCCACTGCATCGTCAAAATCCTTGGCCGTTGCACCATCAATTGTTATGAGAGAAAGATCCCGCAGATCGGTTCGCCGGGTAGTCTCGTCATCGGAAATCGTTAACGGGATCGTTTCTGCCTGTGCCATGTTTGCCGCCGAAAAATCATGGGGCAGATTGAAACTGCGGATCACCGTTTCGATATCCACCTGCGGATCGTCTGAGGCACCAAGCTGCTCAACAATCCGCCCTTTGGCAGGATGCTCTGCTGACGCGAAACGGTCAATCTCAATTTCGACAACTGTCCCTGAAGGGAGATCATTCTGCCGGCCAACCTGTACCGCGCCACCCAGTTTTCGGTCGAGGGGCCAGACCTCGCCCCCTTTGCCCCGCTGCTGGTAATGACCAACCAGACGCTGATGCGCCCGTTGCAGAATTTTTTCTATTTTCCCGTAAGGTCGTTTGTCTCGATGTGAAACATGCAGGCTGACCAGTACCCGGTCACCGTCCATCGCGGTATCGATATGGCGTTGCGGGATAAAAGTATCTTCCTGCTGCTCATCGTCCAGCCGCAGAAAACCGTATCCCTTGTCGGCCAGCGACAATGTCCCTTCGATGGTTTTCTGCCGGGTACGCCGATAGCGTCCCTTGCGTTCTTCAAGCTGGCCGCCATGCACCAGCTGGTGCAGAATTTTGTTGGCCAGCTTCCGCTCACCACCATGCAGGCTGAGTCGCTCGGAAATTTCCCGCCGTCCCAGCGAATGTTTCTGTTTCTGACCAAGCAGATCGAGGATTTTCTGTTCAAGGGGGCGCACAAGAAACCTTCTTTGAAAATATGATTTTGACCTTCAAACCCAGAATAGTCTAGCAGACTTTTGGCTATTGTTGTCAAACAACCAATTTTTGTTGATACGACAATGGATATGGTTTCCCCATCTGGCATTGGAGAAAAGGAGGAGAGATTCTGTTCAGCGTCGGTTTGAGATCGTTATCTGGGGACATGTACTCGTTACGTGTCCCCAGATAACGGGTTAATAACACCAAGGTCGCAGGATTCTACCTCCGAGGTAGAAATAGATATTATATCCACATCAATCCCCTCCCTTGCCAAAAAACCAGAATAGCTACAATTTTCGGCCTAACCGTTTTTCGATTTGTTTTTTCTCCCACTTGGGGCTGAACAGATTGAACACTTCAAACACGCTCAGCCCGTGGGAGATAATCCCGATCCCCCAGCCCAGAGCGGCCCACCATGCCCAGATGTAGCCAGGGCTGGTCACAATATTCACGATAAAAAGAATAATGATGACAACAATGTAGCGGATAAGGTGGGAGTAAAAACCCTTGATATCCCGCACATGCTCAATCACCTGTTGTTCTTCAACTGTCATCCCTGCATCGGCTGCCATATCGGTCTCCTGTTTCAGTTCCGAAAGGTCAATATCAAAAGTAGCTGCCAGACATTTGAGGGATTCCAAACCCGCATTCTGCCCTCGCTCGATGCGTTGAATGGTTCTGACACTCAACCCACTGAACTGAGCTAGCTGTTCTTGAGACCAACCTTTCTGTAATCTTAATTTGCGAACGATCATCACAAAACTCCTTTGCTACTCAAGATTACTAACAGAAACGGATGAAACAGGTTACGACTTTCAGGTGACAGATACCCGACAATGGCACGACAGGGAGAGTGAATTCAAGAGGGCAAAAGGTGACATATGCCTGCTGATGTGGACACATGCAAGTATTCCGGGGATCGGTACTCGTTACGTGTCCCCCGAACTACCTGCTTGGGAGCTGAATTAATATTTTTCTCTTTCAACTTCTGAATGTCTCTACCATTTTGCATTGACTGGTCAGAACCAATCTTCGATAGTTAACCGTTCAACCCTGTCGAATTCTTTTGTGTTATGGGTGACAAGTACGGAATTTGAGCTGACGGCAATCCCCGCAATAAGAGTATCGAGTGGCTCTATCGGTGTGCCTTGATTTTCCAGTTCTGCCCTGATCAGTGCACTAATCTCTGCTTCTTTTGAGGGCGAACAGCAGTAAAATTCGCTTTCAAATCTACATAAATTTGCCCTCGAACAGTCAATTTCTCACTACGATCCACAAAGCCTGACAGCCTTCTGGTTAAAAGTAATCACCTGACCCTGTACCATTCTTATAGAGAAAAATCGGTCAGCCAGTTGCAGGCTGAACGTATTTCAGTTCCATCAGGATAGGTTTTTTCTCTGTCGAGATCTTTGACCAATTGAATTTTTTTTGTGTTTGGAAAAAAACTAGAGAATATCTCAAAATTACGACTTGGTTTGCCATCACCCCATTTTACCTCCAGCATCAGCAACGGCAAACTATCCTTGGTTACTAAAAAATCGATCTTTCGACCATCTTTTGTGCGGAGAAAGTAAAGCTCACAACGTTCTCCCAGACAGTCTTCACGAAAATGTATCTCTTTCAACAGCGCCTCGGCAACAAGATTTTCCAGCTTTATCCCTTTATCTCCAACCACCTGTCCCGTGTCGTAGAAATAGAACTTGGGGGCTTTGAGAATCGACCGAGCAACATTTTTATGAAATGGAGAAACTCGAAAAATGACATACATATTTTCGAGTATGGTCAGCCATCTCTTAACAGTCTTGTCGGAGCACTGGAGATCACCAGCTAAAGAGCTGTATGATATAGGGCTTCCTACTCGTTTTCGCAGCAGTTGAATAAGGGTTTCAATGGATTTTATGTGCTGAACTTTCTCTATATCCAGAAGATCCTGCTTCAGAATAATGTCAAGATGAGACCTTTGCCAGCGATTATAAAATCGCTTGTTGCCACGTAAAAATGGCTCTGGAAAATTACTTGTTTCCAGTAATAAATCCAATGATTCGTCAAGGCTGGCTGGCTGTAACCTTCTTTTGATTTCTTTTAGATCCAGAGGGTGGAGCCGAAACTGAAAAAATCTGCCCGCCAGTGAATCGCCCATTTTTTTGTAGGTATCGAGCTTGGCACTTCCAGTAACCAATATGGAAGGGGGTAACCCTTCGGTATCATAAATCCCTTTGAGCCATGACTTCCAGTTCTTCAATTTATGGAGTTCATCAAAAATAACTAGCTCTTTAGACCGATCCCACGACCTTTCCAGCAGACTCAAGCGGTGTTCGGGATTGTCAAAGTTGAAATAGTCATAATTACTTACAAGCATTTTTGACAAGGTGGTTTTGCCCGTTTGCCGGGGGCCGGTCAATAAAACAATCTTTGCGGGCAGATCTTCCAAGAGATATTTTTCAAGATAACGCTTCATGCCGACTATAATGACCTCTATTCCGAGAAAGTCAAGACTTATTCGGAATAGAGTCCGAATAAGACAGAGGAGCTACATAACCTTTCAAGAGGAATTGCCCCCGTGTGTAAGTGTCACCCTTTTCTTGTCAATCGGCATGCAAAACTTAGAAAACTCAGCGTTTATCTACGCGGCTGGATCAACTATTACGGCATTGCCAACCGATATCAGCAATGCGTTGATCTGGACAGCTGGATACGTCGCCGGGTCAGAATGTGTTACTGGAAGCAGTGGCGTAAACCCCGCACCAAAGTACGCAAACTGTTACAACTGGGCGTACCGTTACGAGCCGCCATAAGCTGTGGCATATCAAGTAAAAGCTACTGGCGCAGTTCAAAAACGGCAGGTATCAACATGGGGCTGGGGAACAAGTATCTGCAACAACAAGGGCTGTTTGCCCTACGAGACGGTTGGATTGCATTTCATCACGGTTGATGAACCGCCCTGTGCGGAGCCGCATGCAGGGTGGTGTGGGGGCTGGGGGAGAAAAACCCCCGGCTACCCGATTGTGTGATTTTAACCAGTTACTTCGTTCATCCTTGTATATACTTTTTTCATCATCAGTTCTTTTACCAGCTTGCCGAATGACTGGTCTTCCAGAATCTTTTCAAAGATATCCTGGTTTTGATCCATCCTCTCAATAAGCTTATCAATAAACAGCTCTTCAAAGGCATATTTAAAGGTGTCAAGTTTGTTGACTTTGGCTTGGGTCTGGAGCGTTGAGTCTTCCATCAATTCAGCTTCTATCTGTTCAAAAAACAGCCTGTCCGCTTCCTCAAACTCGGTGCCAAAACGCTCATTTAAAACATCAATAATCTCAGATAAAGCGGCCTTTTCCTCTTTTGCCCGTTTAATACCGGCTTCGGACAATCCATCCAATTCACCTTCTTCACCCGTTATCAAGTCAATGGAACCCTCTTTGATTTTTTGCAGGCGGTAATATTCCATTGCTACTTCGTCCACCAACTTCATGCTTTCCGACAGGTCACGCTTTGGTAATTTGGTTAATAATAATTTGGCGTAAGCATAGAATTTTTCAAATTCAGGTTCCCGAAAGGGCATGATCTGGGCAAGGAATGAATACAAGTTTGTCCATGTACGCAGGCTTTTCTTGAATTCCTCTTTTTCATCTTCAGTTTCTATCGCCTTGTAACGATCAACTGCCGGATCAATAAAACTGTAAAGCCTGGCCTGGGTTCTGGCTGTCATCCGGGTGCTTGGGCTGAAATAGACCTTTGCTAAAGCGTCTATTTCCGATGTTAAATAAATCTGCCATTCATCCAGCTTAGTCTTTAAGTCATAGAGATGATTCGGTTCAGGTTCCTCACCAACCGTTGTCAGTTCATAGTACGGCTGAAACGATTGCAGAATGGTTTCCCGGTCGTTTACAAAATCCAGCACAAAGGTATCCTCTTTGCCGGGGGCGGTACGGTTCAACCGGGATAAGGTTTGTACCGCTTTGACACCGGAAAGCGGTTTATCCACATACAGGGTATGAAGCAAGGGCTGGTCAAAACCTGTCTGGTATTTATCCGCAACAATGAGGATTTTATACTCTTCCCCGTTGAACGCCCTGGGCAGTTCCTTTTCGCCAAATCCGGTTAATTGCGGTTCACTGACGCCATCTGGGAAATTGTCATCAATCACCTTGCCGGAAAACGCGACCAGAATTTTTATCTCTTTTTCATAGCCTTTGTCTTTGATATAGCGGTTAAACGCCTCAAAATAGCGTTTGGCATGTAGCCTTGAAGACGTGACCAGCATGGCCTTGGCTCTGCCACCGATCTTGGCCGCCACCACCTGCCTGAAATGTTCAATGATGATTTCAGTCTTTTGGGACAGATTATGGGGATGCAGGGAGACAAAACGGCCAATTGCCCGGGCCGCCTTCTTTTTGTTAATTTCAGGATCATCCTCAATGGCCTTGGATAGTTTGAAATAGAGTGAATAGGTGGTGTAATTCTGCAACACATCCAGAATAAAACCTTCCTCTATGGCCTGCCGCATGGAATAGAGATGAAAAGGCTGCGGTTTGCCATGGGTATCTTTATACCCGAAGACCGCCAGCGTTTTATATTTTGGAGTAGCGGTGAAGGCGAAAAAGGAGAGATTCGATTGCTGACCACGGGCAGCCGCAGATTTTTCAATATAATGGTTCACCAAATCCTGAGATTCTACCGGTTCAGCATCATCGCCCTCGCCATATTCTGGATAAGGCTCTCTTACTTCCAATGTTTCATGATCTTCTTTCTGGCTTTCAGAACCTGCGAGCACCTCCTTCATCTTTTTGCTGGCTTCACCGCCTTGCGAGCTATGAGCTTCATCAATAATCACCGCATATTTCCTTGACGGCAGTTTCTCCACCTTATCAATTACAAAGGGGAATTTCTGCAAGGTGGTGATAATGATATTAGCACTGCCTTCGATGGCATCGGCCAATTGCTGGGAATCCTTGTCAATGCGTTGCACCACCCCGGCTTTATGCTCAAATTGATAGATGGTGTTTTGCAGTTGTGAATCCAGCACCCGCCGATCCGTCACCACCACCACGCTGTCAAATATCCGTTGATCCCGGTGGTTATGCAGGCCGGAGAGACGATAGGCCAGCCAGGCAATGGAATTACTTTTGCCGGAGCCTGCTGAATGTTGCACCAGATAATTATGTCCCGCACCGTTTTCTTTTGCATGGGCGGTCATTTTCCGTACCGCATCCAGTTGATGAAAGCGGGGAAAGATCATCTTCTGTTTTTTGCGTTTCCGCCCTTCAAACTCAAATTCTTCGGTTTGCAGGTGGATAAAACGACCGATAATTTCCAGCCAGCTCTCTTTTGTCAGTATTTCATGCCACAGATAATCTGTGCGGTAGCCGTCCGGGTTAGGCGGGTTTCCCCTGTCATGGTGGTGAAGGGCAGCCACCATGTTTTGCCGCCCTCAATGCGAGTGGTCATAAAGACTTCCTCGTCATCCACGGCAAAATGCACCAGGGCTCTTTTCTTAAAGGCGAAAAGCAGTTCTTTATTGTCGCGGGTGGTGGCGTACTGTTTTTTGGCCTGAGCCGTGCCTTGGCCGGTAAATTTATTTTTCAATTCCAGCGTTGCCACGGGCAGCCCATTAAGGGACAAAACCAGATCCACCGAGTTTTTATTTTTTTTGGAGTAATAGACCTGCCGGATCACCTTGAGCCGATTTTGCTTATACAGGGCAATGGTGTCAGGGTTCAGGCCGGATTCCGGCTTGAAAAAAGCGCACTTAAAACGGACGCCGTAATCGACAAAACCATTGCGGATCACATCCAGACTGCCGTGCAAATCCATCTCTTTATAAAGACGCTGAATAATGCGGTTTTCCACCTCACTGCCATGGATTGCCGAGAGTTTTTCCCATTGCCTGGCCTGGGTATCCTGTAAAAATTGTAACACCTCGACCTTGAACATCCCCAGTTCCGGGCTGTATTCCGCGGCCTTGCCCTCGCTGTAGCCGCCAGTTTTCAACAGGGTTTCAATAATGGCGGTTTCAAAGGTGTTTTCTGAGGTTATCTCGGTCATGATTTTCCTTTTTGGGCGGGAATTTCTTTTATCGCTTTTTCAAAATCTCCTTCGAACTGATCCACCCTGGCAATTCTATTTAGATTAAATATGTCATACTCCTGCTCGGCCATCTGTTTTGCCAGTTGATGGGAAACCTTACCGGCATGGTTCAGAATATCCCGGTCATTCAAGCCGAGAAAACCATCCAGCTTAATAATCCAGTCCTGCATGGTCATGGGAACACGGCGCATGGCCTGCCCCTCGGCAAAGACCAGATACTGCTCCACCAGGTTATTTAAGGCGGCAAGCTCTTCTGCATCCAGATAATTTTTGGCAATAACCACATCCTGCTTGCGCACCTTCTCTCCCCGAAAATTCGTCAACCCCATGTTATGTTGCCCGGCATTGGCCCGGTTTTTGATGATTTCCGCCGCAGTCTGTCCGGTAATTGCCCAATGCAGTTTATTCTGGACAGTCTTGAAAAAGGTGATGCTGGTTTCCAGGGTGGGGTCATAATCAACACTGGTGGCATAAATATCGGTGATCTTCTGGTAAAAACGCTTTTCAGAGGTACGAATATCCTGAATGCGCCTGAGCAGTTCATCGAAATAATCAAAAGGCAGGTCCGGATTTTTCAACCGTTCGTCATCCAGGACAAAGCCTTTAACGATATATTCCTGCAAACGCTGCGTAGCCCAGATACGAAATTTTGTGGCAACGTGGCTTTTTACCCGGTAGCCGACAGAAATAATCATATCCAGATTGTAAAAATCAAGGGCACGTTTTACCTGTCGTTTTCCCTCCTGTCGAACTGACAAGGATTTCTTGTGAGTTGCCTCCTGCTCCAGTTCACCTTCATCGTAAATGTTTTGAATATGTTGACTTATATTCTGCTGGGTGGTCTGAAACAACTCTGCCATTAATGGTTGTGTGAGCCATACTGACCGATTTTCCAGACGAACATCAATTTTAGTTTGCCCTGATTCAGTCTGGTAGATGATTAATTGAGAATTGGGATGATTTTTCATGCCACCGCCTCCTGCGTTACCTTGATCTTGCCGGTGACCACCTCGGAGATCAGGGCGGTGCGGTACTCTTTTTGGAGGGCGATGATTTTTTTTGTTTTGGCAATTTTAGCGTTGATGCGGGCGGTTTCGGTTTCTATGTGTTGGACTACGGCGGTTTGATCTTCAACACTAGGAAAAGGAACCACAATGTTCAAAAAATCTTCTTGTGTAAGATTCTTCATACTAGGGATTGTCCCTGTGGCAGTTATGGATAGAAGCATTCTAAATCGAGTAGACTTGAGAACAAAACTCAACCATTTTGTATCAATTTCGATGTGATGAATAAAGGTTGTCTGCCAAAGTCGATCAGGCAAAAACAAATTCCCATAATCTTTATCGACATAACCACTAGCACCGACGAGATCAGGCGTATTCATTCTGCTAATTATTATTTCACCTTTTCGTGGATTTACTTTTGCTCTATTTAGTTCAGATTGCCATATTTCCTTATTTTCATTTGGATCAAAAACGTAATTATAAACGCAACTTGTTTTTAATATTCCGTAAGCGTGTCCAGTTACGGGGTAATCTGTTGAATTTACGCTAACTCCCGACTCCAGATTGCTAACTATAAATTTCAGTTTTTTAACCTCCCACCCCTCAGGAATCTCCCCAATCCATTCAACCCCGCTGTCCTTATATTTCTCATACCGCTCCATTAGTTATCTCCCAGCCTGTCCTGCTCATTCTCAGGAAATTGATCGGAGAGATAATTTTCTGTGGAGATAACAGAACGTCCCAACTCCTTTTCGGTATCCTTTCTGGCATTTCCGGCCACCTTGCCGCCGCGCCGGGCAACCTGTTGGTTTCCAGGGAAGGTCTCCGGTTTTTCCTGCCGGGATATTTCGGTGGTGACCTTTTCCCCGAGCATGGTGAAGATCAGCTCAAGATCGGTCATATTATCCCGCAGGTTGGCCTTTGATTTTGCCGGGATGTTTTTGTGTTTTTTATACTCGCCGGGCGTCATGCCAAAGGTGGCTCTGGAGATTTCAGCGGTGAGAATGGCGTAATCCTGCTGCGCTTGAATGCCCCTTGCCCGCCATTCATCGGTCAGATTCTGGCGGATGGCCATGCCCCGCAACCGTTTATCAATCCAGTCTTTAGGATATCCCTTTTGCTCGTAGAGCGTTTTCATTCTCTCCTGGGCAAGTTCAGGGTTTTCTATCTCCTGCACCCGTTCATAGCCCACTGCTGCCAGCCAGCGTTTGAAGGGTTCCGCTTTGGGGGAGGGAATCGACTGGATAATGCGGAAAAGTCCTTCGGTGTTGGCACAATCGGTTTTGCGCATCTTGCCGTCAGGGGCTTCCATTTTCAACTGGTGACAATTTGTCACCACTTCACTGCCTTCATTCCGCAAACGTTGAGCCAGTTTGTTCCAATATTTTCTGGCCTTCAATAAATCAGTCTGCTCTGTTAATACAGCAACGACATCAACAACTGAAAACCACCACTCCTCCCGATGCCAGTCTCTACGGATTTTCCGGCTTTCAAAAACAATAATTGCCTGATCTTTGTTTTTCGAAGCAACCATAATCAATCCTCCAGAACTGTTTTTTCCAGTTCCAGACTGGACACTTCTAATGCCAGAATATCGGCCTTGATCTCCGCCAGTGAGCGCAGGGGTTTGAACTCATAAAAATATTTGGTGAAGTTGATCTCGTAGCCGGTTTTGGTCTTCTTTTCATCAATCCAGGCATCGGGCAGGTGGGGCTTTACTTCACGTTCAAAATATTCGTCAATGGTCTGGGGAATCAGTCTGCCGTTGGGGTCGTTTGGGTCTTTGCGTAAAAAGGGGATGTTTTCATAATCCCGCAATTGGGTATCAGGCTTGGGTTTACCACCTCTTGTGGTAATGATATTGCCGCTTTCGTCCTTTTGCGGCTGCTCCACCGTTACCCGCCAGTAGCCAAAGAATTCATTGGGCATGATTTGAACAAACTCATTCTCTGCAAAGTTGCCGTAGAGTTTGGTGATATAGCCAATGCCTCTGTTTTCTCCGTTTTCGGCAATCTGTTTACGCTTATTACCCAGAGAGCGGGGCATCTTTTCCCAAAAGCGGTTAACATCCAGTTTCCCTTCCGTCATCAGTTCTTCGTCTTTACTGCCGGTGGCGTTAATTAACTGAATCCTGCCCTGGCGCCGCTCACTTTTATTGTTGTTGAGTATCCAGATATAGGTTGAGATGCCGGTATTATAGAAAAGTTGATCCGGCAGGGCGATAATGGCTTCCAGCCAGTCCTGCTCAATAATCCACTGGCGGATATTGGATTCACCACTTCCAGCCTGGCCGGTAAACAGCGGCGAGCCATTAAAAACAATACCAATACGACTTCCGCCATCTTCCGCCGCTTTCATCTTGGAAATCATATGGAGCAGAAACAGCAATGAGCCGTCATTTATTCGTGGCAATCCTGCCCCGAAACGACCGGCAAATCCCAGGTTCTGATGCTCATCTTTGATGATCTTGGCAGCTTTTTTCCAATCCACCCCAAAGGGCGGGTTGGAAAGCATAAAATCAAATTTCTCTTCCCGCAGGCCATCCACGGTAAAGGTATTGCCAAACTTTATATTGGCGGGATTCTGCCCCTTGATCAGCATATCCGACTTGCAAATGGCGTAGGATTCAGGGTTAATCTCCTGCCCGAACACTTCCAGCTTGGCATTGGGGTTAAAATCCTTCAGATGCTGTTCACCAATGGAAAGCATTCCTCCAGTGCCACAGGCCGGATCATAAAGCGTTTTAACAATGCCTGCTTGGGTCAAGGCTTGACTGTCGCCATTGAACAGGACATTCACCATCAGTTTAATCACTTCCCTGGGGGTAAAGTGTTCTCCCGCGGTTTCGTTGGATTGCTCCGCAAAACGCCGGATCAAATCTTCAAACACATACCCCATTTGCATGGTGTCCATGTCGGCCAGATCAATCTCGGCAAACTTCTTGACCACCTGAAAAAGAATATCCGCCCTGGGGTCATCCATCCGTTCGATTTGATCATCAAAATTGAAATATTCGATGATCTCCCGGGCGGTAGCGGAATAGCCGTTAATATGGTTGCGCAAATTTGCGGCAATATGGTTTGGGTCGGCCACCAGTCCCGCAAAATCAAAGCGGCTGCGATTGTGAAAATTTGCTCCCGCAATTTTATTTAAAGTGAGGTCTTTGGCGTTATCGGAGAGGTTTTCAACTTTAGGCAGATAATCCAGCACCTTTTGCTTATTGGGTGCCAGCACACAATCCAAACGGCGTAATACCGTCATCGGCAGAATAACTTTACCATAATCCGACTGTTTGTAATCACCACGCAATAGGTCTGCTACTTCCCAGATCAGATTTGCTTTATCTTTAAACTGTGTCATTTGTTCTCCACTAAGGGCTATATTTTTGCGGCACACAATCGGCGGAGCTGAGCGGCGAAGGTATTTTTGCGTTGCAAGTTTACTTGCACAAGCGGAAATGCCGCAGTCCGACTCCAGTGACTTGTGTACGCCCAGCATGGGTATGAACTCATGGGGTGCAAGTCCCCTGTTGGAAGATCACCGTCAGAAAACCATGTTGTGAGTATGACGTTAACAACTAGCAAATGGCAAGGGCATTTTCGTGAGGAGATGTCCGAAGGAAGCCGGATGCAAAACTGCGGACTGATGAACAAGAACATCATATAAGGCGTAGGCTGGAGGCGAGTTGGCACAAGACAACGAAGCCATGTGATTTAACGGTCAGCGTAAATGATGCAGTGGTGCAGGGAAAGTTCATGCCCTTATCTGGGGAGATCTGTCTGGCGCTAGCTGACGGAAATTACCAGAGAGGCACTGGTATAGAAATGCCTTGGCTCCCCGGCAGCCATCAACGCAGGGCAGAGCGAACACGATGGAAACCGTTAGCGCCGGGGCAGGTAACTGTCGTGGTGATCAGACAGAAGTCAGCAGAGACCATAGTAGCCAAACGCCTGTCGTAATGGTCAGGGCAAGGTGAAGGGTCGAACATCAACCGCAGGGAGGAGGAGCATTGAACCTGACGTTATCAGATTCCCCGACCGGGGAAGATCAATTGCAGCGTGACAATGAATACCCGGCCTTGAATGACAACCTGCTTTGGCAGGTACTTGAAAGTGCCAATATTCAGGCTGCCTGGCAACAGGTACGCCGAAATAAAGGTGCAGCGGGTATTGATGGTATCACCATTGAACAGTTCCCCGGATGGATACGCCCCCAGTGGCAAACCCTTGAAGGAAAACTGCAAAGTGGCCGCTACCGCCCGCAACCCGTCAAGCGGGTTCGGATCCCCAAGGATGATGGATCAGAACGCTTGCTGGGAATTCCCACCGTATTAGACCGAATCCTACAGCAATCCATTGTGCAGGTGCTGTCACCACTGTTTGATCCGACATTCTCTAAGCAGAGTTATGGCTTTCGGCCAAACCGCTCAGCTCATGATGCCGTCAGACAGGTCAGCACCTACTGCCAACAGCAACGCAAGATAGCCGTCGATATTGATCTGTCAAAGTTCTTCGACCGGGTCAATCACGATCTCTTGATGACGCTACTGGGACGCAGGATTCGAGACAAAGGATTGCTGCAACTGATCGGTCGCTTTCTGCGCTGTGGTATCATCGATGGGGCCACCCTGATACCCAGCCGAGCAGGAGTTCCGCAAGGAGGCCCCCTGTCTCCGCTTCTGTCCAATGTCATGCTTGACGTATTGGATAAAGAACTGGAGAATCGGGGTCACCACTTTGCTCGCTATGCCGACGACCTGATCATTATGGTCAAAAGCCAACGAGCAGGAGAGCGGGTGATGCAAAGCCTTACCAGCTTTATCGAAAGAGACCTGAAGCTTAAGGTCAATACTGAGAAAAGTCAGGTGGTACCAAGCACTCAGTGTAAATTTCTGGGTTTCAGCTTCCATGGTCGCCGGATTTACTGGCTCCCCAAGAGTATTGCCAAGTTTAAGCACGAAGTGCGAAAACTGACCAATCGCACGCGGGGGACATCCATGCAGGCAAAACTTAGAAAACTCAGCGTTTATCTACGCGGCTGGATCAACTATTACGGCATTGCCAACCGATATCAGCAATGCGTTGATCTGGACAGCTGGATACGTCGCCGGGTCAGAATGTGTTACTGGA
>JAKIUD010000035.1 GCA_021647765.1 Desulfuromusa sp.
TAGTCGAGCGATGACAAAACAGGTCAAACCGGCGTATCGAAAACCTGACAGTCCCGAAGGTCGTTGAGACCGAAAATTCGATAAGGACGATACGCGCAGATTTCATCGAGGTCCGAGAGATCATAAACTCTCTCATAAAGAGACCGGATATACGGCAGCAATCCTGTCCCTGTTATTATCGACAAAAAGCCCTTGCAATTAAGGGGGAGACCATATACGGGACTGTCCCCGCATGGGGGCTGTCCCAGGCTTTTGCGGGTTATTATAAAATGATGCACTCGCAAAAACTGATTAGATGGCATATTGGTCAATAAACCCTAAGGTCGCAGGCTTGCGTCCCCGCTCGGCGCCTTCATTTCTTTGTACGTCCAAAGAAACGAAGCAAAGAAATACGCCCGACCTCCTTGCCCGCCGTTGGCGGGTTCCCTCCATTTCACAGCTACTTTGAGGAGTGGCAAAAAACTCGCTATGCTCAAACATTTGCCCCTCTCATCTCAAATCAGCTATTTCATTCCGGCTGCGTGGAAAGATTCCATGCAGCCGGTTCTTTGTTTATGGGTCAAAAATTATTTCGGTTCGACCGGTAGACCTGCTTTGTTCCAAGCTCGATATCCACCAAGTAATGGTCGCACATGGGTAAAGCCATTTTCCATCAACGTCAGTGCCAGACTGGCACTGGAAGCTTCGCTCGGTCAGGTGCAATAGGAGACGATCTCCGTGTCAGGTGGAACCTCCGCTTGCAATTTTTGTAAGTCGCTTTGGGAATCCACCCTGATGGCTCCAGGGATTTTATCTTTGGCTCGTTGCCATTGGCTCGGTGTTCGTGTGTCAATGATGACAACTGTTTCGCCGCTAGCTTGCAGAGCCTGGAATTCGGCAATGGTAATTCTTTGTACATCACTAATGTGTTTGGGAATATTGGCGGCCATTGCAGTGCTGAAAGTGGTGAGGGAAAGAAAGGTCATGAGTGAAAAGCGTAGGATAATAAGCGTTCGCATATAGAGTTCTCCTTTGTTAAGCTTTTTATTGTAGCATGGATTTTGTGTTTTCTAGAGAATTGCTAGGAAATCAATAAAGTCTGTGGTGCAAATAGTTTCGACTAAAATGAAATTTAGTGAAATGCTAACAGGTCTGCTTCTAAGGGTTGGGTTTTTGCAATTCTAAAATGTTTCTCCTTGATTCGCTCATTCAACGCATCAATCCGCACCTGTGGGTGGGGATGCGAGGTAAGAAAATAAGGGAGCTTGCTCCCGGCATCTTCCGTCAGCCGGGAAAAAAAATCGGTTGCTCCGCCGGCATGCCCATAGCGTTTGGTGAGTAGATCAAGCCCGAATTGATCTGCAGCCGACTCCTGATCCTGAGAATATCTCGCCTGAAAAGTCAGCAAGGTTTTTGAGACCAGACTGCTGGCAGCGCTTTCTCCTCCAAACAGCAGGGCAGCTGCAACAGCAACTCCCAGTCCACGTCCCAGCCCACGCAGATGATCCCGGTGGGCAAAGTGTCCAAGCTCATGAGCCAGAATCATTGCTAATTCGTTTTCTGATTGAACCTGTTTCAGTAACCCCGAATAAACGATAATATTTCCTCCCGGCAGGGCGAGAGCGTTAATCTCCACCGAATCGACGAGAAAGATATGAAATTTGTATTGGTGCAATAAAGAATCTTCTGGCAAGCTGTCAATCAGGGACTGTAAACGTAAGTTAAGGGGGAGATTTTCCTCAGCAGGAAATTCCTTTAAAGCTTGCTGTCCAATCCAGTTTTCAACTTTGACCGGAACTTTCGAGGCTGCCCAGTCGGCAGTGACCCCAAGAAGGAAGAAAATCAGGCCGACCAGTAGAATCAGCCCCCCGAGGAGCCAAAGCAGCTCAATCAGGGGGTGAGATTTTGAGACGTTAACATTTTCATCAAGTTGCTTCGGGGTGAATATCATGACTTGCTGATCTCAATAAAAGAGATGATGGTTAAGCCATCATCCCTTATTCATAACAATAGCCGTACCGTACGCAATCGCTTCAACACTGCCGACACTCTTCCTTTTATTGGCACTTCGACCAATCGTCGCTGTTTCCAGGCGCATATTGATAATCATATTTGCGCCCTGTTTTCTGGCACTCTCTTTCATGCGCAGAATCGCTTCCCTGCGGGCTCGATCGACCAGGGACTCGTAAGATTTGACCCGTCCACCAAAAATATTCCGCAAAATAGCAAGAAGACGTTTGAAGTAGTCAATTGAAATAACGACACTGCCGGATACCAAAGCTGAGCTCCCGACCTTTCCGGGTGGAAAGCTGCCTTCCGCCGTTACGACAGCCATTTTCAGCAGTTCTTTTTCCCGTTTAATGATCGATCGATAGTGACGTTTTTCTGCCAAACTTCCTACCGTGTAGCCAAGAATTGCCAGGACGAGAACAATAACCAGATCAAAATTTTGTAGTAAACTTTCCATATTTTTCTCCTACTCTACCCGAACGGCGGTTCCGTAGGCAAAAAGCTCAGCTGCCCCTTGGGCGACAGAGGAAGTGGCAAAACGGATATTGACGACAGCATTGGCTCCCATCTGGCGGGCTTGTTCCTCCATCCGTTTCATTGCTTCTTCACGGGAATCCTGCAGCAGTTCGGTGTAGCCCTTCAGCTCACCACCCACCAGATTTTTCAGACCGGCCATAAAATCCCGACCAATATGTTTTGCCCGAACGGTGCTGCCTTGAACAATACCGAAGTGTTCGACAATTTTTTTCCCTGGAACAGTATTTACGTTTGTCATAATCATTTGTTGTGATCCTTTTTATTGGAGAAACAATGAACTGTGAATTTTAAGTATCATCTTTAGTGTTGGTTAATGTCAATAACACTAATGCTTTTTTTGTTCGTGCATCGTTGTTGGTCGTGGCTTGGTGGCTGATATCTGGAGCTATGACATCTGAAAAATATTAGTAGAAAATATTTAAAAAGCTTGATATATGATCATGGTTATTATTTAATGTTAAAGTGTTAAAAAATGGATTTTCCAAAACAAACAATTTTACAGGGAGGTGGATCGTGTCCAGAATCGAGCAGATGAATAAATCTCTTGCAGATCTTCAAGCCAGTTCCAGTGATATTGAGGCCAGTGCTGTTGTTTCAGTAGATGGTCTGATAATTGCCAGTTCTTTGCCACAAGGTCTTGAGGAAGAAAGAATTGCAGCCATGAGTGCTGCATTATTGTCAATGGGGGAACGGATAGCAGCAGAGCTGAAGCGGGGGGATTTGGATCAGTTGTATGTCAAGGGGCGAGAAGGGTATTTCCTGAGTCAATATGCCGGGCCGCATGCTGTCCTGATTGCTATGGCCAGACAGAATGCCAAGCTGGGGTTGATTTTTTTCGACCTGAATAAGGCCGCTGAAGAAATCAAGAATTGTCTCGTTTGACCAGTTGAATAGGGAGTCAACATGCTAACGTTATTTGAAGCACCACAACACAAAAATATCTTTGTCGATGATTTAAGCAGCGGTCACATGGTTCAAGCTAATCAGCATGTGATTGTTAATAACGGTGTCGGGATGGTTCTTGATCCGGGGGGGCATAAAGTTTACACTAAACTCTTTTCTATGCTTTCATCTGAAATGGAGATTAACGCTCTCCAGCATATCTTTTTTTCGCATCAGGATCCCGATATTATTGCCTCTGCAAATGGCTGGCTGATGGTCACCAATGCCGATGCCTATTTGTCAGCACTCTGGATGCGCTTTATCCCTCATTTTGGGGTTGATGAACTGGTTGTCGAGCGAATCAAACCTATTCCTGATGAGGGAATGGTTATCACCGTAGGTGAGGTGCAGTTGAAGGTTATTCCCGCCCATTTTTTACATTCGGCGGGCAACTTTCAACTCTATGATCCCATCGCAAAGATTCTCTATTCAGGTGATCTTGGTGCATCTCTGGACATGCCCTATTCATTCGTTGAGGATTTTGATGCCCATATCCCGTATATGGAGGGGTTTCATAAACGTTATATGACGAACTCAAGGGCGTTAAAAACCTGGGTGAACACCGTCAGGCAACTCGATATTGACATTATTGCTCCGCAGCACGGTGCAATGTTTCCAAATAAGGAACTAAGTCAGCGCTTTATTGAGTGGATTGATGGGCTTGTATGTGGAACCGATCTCCTGCCAGAAAAATATGAGATTCCAGCCTGATAAAATCTTAATCTGCACCTCGGTCATATATAGGGGCAGATTTTTCCATCACTCTGGAATCTGGACGGGGGCGTTGAGTTGATCGATCATCTTGAACTGGGTAAAACTCTGTTTTCACTGAAAACATTCAGCCGGATTATTATTGACCACGATTTGCAGATTGTCGGTGGCGTTGATGACGTACCGGATCTCTTTTCAGGGACGATTCCGACTAATTTTTGTAAGCTTTTCGGTGAGGAAAATCAGCAAAAGTTACGGCAAGCTATTGAAAAGCTGAAGAATAATAATGTTGTTTCTCTGGCATTAACGACACTTGCGGAGATTCCACTCGAAATTATTCTGATTCAAAAAGGTCAGCAATTCGAACTTGTTTGCTGTGACACTTCGGAATCGCTGCAGTTGTTGGAACAGTTAGCAACCTTTTACCGTTATTTTCAGACAACACCAGTCGCAATCGCGATGACCGATCCCGATGGTCATATCCTGGAAGTTAATCCATCGTTTCTCAAACAATATGGGTATGAGTTGAAGGATGTTATTGGTGAAAATCCGCGGATTCTAAAATCGGGACGGCATTTTCCGCAACTTTATGAAGATATGTGGCAACAGATCTCAGATCCGAAAGTGGGGCACTGGTCTGGTGAAGTAATCAATCGATCCAGTGATGGAACTGAGGTTACAGTGATGCTGTCTATCTCCGCGGTGCGCCAAACAAATGGGATATTGCAGGGTTATATCGCCAGCGCTTTTAATATCTCACAGCAAAAAAGATTGGAACAGCAGCTCAAGAATTACAATAATGAACTGAAGGATTTGAATGCTCTCAAAAGTGAATTAACTGCGATCACCTCCCACGATCTGAAGGCTCCAATTAATGCCATTATCAGTCGCGTTAACCTGGTTAAAGATAGTTTGAATACCATGACGGCTGACAAAATTACTGAACATTTGGATAAAATGATTGAATCCGGTCAAAAAATGGGGGCTTTTATCAATCAGCTTCTTGATATGGAACGGATCGAAGCGGGAAGGGTGCAGTTTGAGACAGAAAGGTTAAATCTGGAGGATCTGCTTTATTCAATTGTTGAACTCAATCGACTGACGGCGACGGATAAACAGGTAACTATTGATTATCAGCAGGAGGGGAAATTTTTGCCGCTCCGGGCTGATCGCATGAAGTTAGAACAAATATTTAATAATATACTGTCAAATGCGATTAACTATTCACCATCAGGATCAACAATTGTTGTTTCCTGCCGGAGTGTAGAAAATACTATTCAGATTGACATTACCGATCAAGGATCAGGAATCCCAGCTGCAGAAATCGCAGGCATTTTTGATCGTTTTTCTCAAGTTAGAAAAAAAGGTGCCCTGTCAACCCGGGTTCATGGTTCTGGGTTAGGACTTAATATTGTTAAGAATTATGTTGAAATGCACAATGGCACTGTATCAGTGCAAAATGGTGCTGAAAGAGGCTGTACGGTTACCGTGGCGATTAATGGTCGTGGCCAGATTTCTTCAAGCGCAGATCTGGCAGCGCTGATTGTGTATCCGGATAAGAAGACGTATCAATATCTGGAAGCGTCTTTGAAGAGTCGTGGTGTCTGTTGCTATGTCTGTAAAACCCCAGAGGAAATGCAACGGATTGTGGACAATGAGTCTCCTGAGTTGATCTTTTTCTTTGATCATCAGCCACAATCAGCGACAGAAAATGGCGAATCTTCTCTTATTAACGTGATTTTGAATGATGTTTCCCTCGAAGATCGTGGCGAGTGTTTTCAAACCCTCCAGCGACCGGTTGATGATATAGAAGTCCACAATCTTCTGGCTGATGTGATCAGCCATGTTAATGGAGCAACAGCGTGAAGGGCTATAAAATATATATTGTTGATGACGACCCTGCCACCTATGACATATTAAGTGAATATCTGGAATCAGCGGGGTTCAAAGTCCGTGCGGCATTTGATGGTCGGGAAGGGTTGGATATTATGCGCGATGATCCTCCAGACCTGGCACTTCTGGATATCCAAATGCCGGAAATGGATGGATTCCAGTTATTGGAGGCGATGCGCAGGCAGGAGTCTCTTCAAGACGTACCGGTTCTTTTTATCACGTCCCTTGATCGAACCAATCTTAAAATAAAAGGGTTGGAGCTTGGTGCTGATGATTTCATTGTCAAACCTTTTGAACGTGCGGAGTTGTTTGCTCGTATCAAAGCTGCATTACGCCGTAGCGATCGCTATCGACTGACAGAAAGCATTCTGACTGGAAACCTTGCAGATATCAGTCTGACTGAGTTGCTGCAGACTTTGGATATCGGTAGAAAAACTGCTCGTATCAAATTTCCAGAGATGCTGGGTGAAGTTTTTGTTGACCGTGGCATGCTTGTCAGTGCACAGCAGGGTGAATTTTCTGGAGAAGCCGCTCTGACACGTCTTCTATTCCTGAATGCAGGTTCTTTTGTTGTTGATTTTGGAATGACAACTAAGCGTCGAGATGGCAAAAATATCAGTATCCAACATCAGGTTCTGAACAGCCTGGTGCGTATTGATACCGTGGAAAGAAAACTGGCAGAGTTTCCGGAACGAAACCCAATTATAGACAAAATACCTGCAATCCCTCTTCTTAGTAACATCGATAATATTGTGGAATTATTGCCACTTCCGTTAATTGAGTTGCTTATCATATTGCCAGGGGATCTGGCGTTAAATACTGAATTATTTCTACAAGAATACCGATAAGGTCACTGCGCGACCTAGTGCTTAATACTGGAGAATATTTATATGGGTAAAATAGTAACAATTGCAAGTCAGAAGGGGGGGGTTGGTAAAACCACAACAGCCCTGAATTTTTCCTATAGCCTGAGTCGATTGGGTGAACGGGTTCTGTTGATTGATGCCGATCCGCAGGGAGGAATGTCAATTGCGACGAATATCAGAAAAAAAACGGGGAGAGGTTTAATTGATTATCTGGCGGGGAAGAGCCAATTGAAAGAGGTGGCTTTTTATACCAAAGAAAAAAAGATGGCTATTATGGGGATTGGAACAGTTGACCCTGATTCGATCCATCAATTGGAAGATTGGGCCAGAAAAGGGGCTCTTTCCAGGGCGTTGCAACATATCGCAAAACACTTTGATTATATTGTAATCGATGCCCCCGCAGGTTTGGGCAGTCTGACAATTGCGTTATTGGAGGCTAGCCAGGGAGTTTTACTTGCTTCTCAGTGCAGAGCCCTTTCCTTGAAGACCCTGCCAAAAATGTTGTCGCTCATCACTTGGGTTCAGGAAAAAACAAATCCTGACCTGTCGCTGGAGGGCATTGTTCTGACTATGCGCAATCGTGACAATGAGACTGAAAATGAGATGTTTAAGGAAATAAGTACCGGGTTTCCGGCGGATCTATTCTTCTCAAACTTCATTTCATATGATCCTGTTTATGAACTGGCTAGTTTGCGTTCTATTCCTGTCGGCATGCTGAAAGCTGGTAACTTTGCCGCACGTAATTATTTTCAATTGGCAATCGAATATAAAGAGAAAGAGATGTTGCTTGCCCAGTCGAAAGGAGAAGAAGATGACGCTGGTTCTGGACTCTTCTGAAATTCGTGAGGCAATCGCTCTGGCTTCCGGGCTGACCTCGGCGCTGAATCTACCTGTTTCTGCTGCTGAAGAAAAACCCAGGCCACTTGCTGTCCCTGCTGCTTCGGTAAAAAAAGTTCAAGATAAGTTGCCGCAGCCGGTCGATGAAGTTGATCCAACCGCCTTGGTTTATCGAGGCGATCAACTTGAACAGGTTATCAGGAATATGTGCCAGCGTAGCCATTTCAGTGGTGCGGTGGTGACTGATGATACCGGCCTCCCTTTTGCGGTGGTGAATCCACCCGTATCAATCGAAGCTATTTCCGCTTTTACTACCGTGTTGGGCGGAGCCTTAGAGCGTGCCGGATCTCTTTTAGGGCATCATGGTGCTGAATATTTGTCGCTAGATGTAAATTATGAAGAAAAAATTATTTTACGGCGCTTTTTGATTGATGATGCTCCCTACTATTTGTTGGCAATTTGCCCGCAGGATATTGATGAGCGTAGTGAAATAGAAATTTCTATCGACCAGATTGTATCGATTCTTAACAAAAAATAAATGCAATACGTGGAGAAGTAAACTTGATTCTTGCTGTGGATGATGAACCGATTTATCTTGATTTATTAACTGATGCTTTGGTGTCAGCTGGGTATGAAATTAAAACTTTTACCTCGGCACTCAAGGCGCTCGAATTTGTTGACCATGCAGATCTGCAACTGATTATTGCAGATATCAATATGCCGGAGATGGATGGATTTCAATTCTATCAGGAATATCAAAATCGGTGTTCTCATCGCCAGACACCCTTTGTTTTTCTCTCTTCCAATTCTGATCCGGACACTGTCATTAAAGGTTTGAACAGCGGGGTGGATGATTATTTACAAAAACCCCTCCACCCTGAAATTATCAAGGCAAAAGTTCAATCCATTTTGAGTCGGAGGAAGAAATATATTTCTCAGAAATTTTCCGGCAACCTTGAAGAATTGCCGTTTGCCAAAGTCCTCCAGTTTTGTGAGTTGAAAAATCTGACCGGATGGGTTGATATTTTAGCTGATGATTACGCAACCACGATCAACTTTCAGGGGGGTCAATTGCAGCTTGATGATGCATCGGAAGATTTTGAAAAAGTTTTTGATCTTCCAGAAGGGCATTTTACCATCAATGTGCAACAGGTTGATTATCAAGGGCTTCATACTGATAGTCCAGGAGTGTCCGTAACAGCAGGAACCGTTAGTGCTGATAATGAAAAACCGATGGGTAAGCTTTCAGGGATAAAAATTCAAAAGCGGCTCTTCCAGATCCAAACCGAATTTTCAGATCAGCAGGACTGTCAAATTTCCTCGATTGTTATTCTGGATGGCCGAGTCGTTCTCAAGCGCAACTCAAAGGTTCCACCATCAATGAATAAGCAGGAATTGGAAAAAATTATTGAACTGCAACACTTATCAGTTGAGGAAGAAATCCATGCCAAGCTTGCAGAGCTGCTGGTGAAAACGAACAAGACCAATTCCAAAGGCGCAAAAGATTTTCATCAACTTTATGATGCTGGTTTCGATAAATACTGTAGCGGAAACTTTGCCGCAGCGTTAAGGTATTGGGAAGAAGCTGAGGGCATTAACCCGGCGGACAAAACTCTGACAATCAATTTATCCGTTGTTAGAAAGAAACTTTCAGCAAAGAACTAACGGGTTTATCCAATCTGTAGCTGCTTTTTTACCATTCAACTATTTTTAAAAGTTTACTGGAGTTGTTTATGAAAACTATTGGATTGCTGGGTGGAATGAGCTGGGAATCGACTGTTCTGTATTATCAACTTCTCAATCAGGGGGTGCGGGAGCGGCTTGGTGGTTTGCACTCAGCTAAAATTCTGCTGCACAGTGTTGATTTTGCTGAAATTGAGCAGTTCCAAGTTAATGACCAATGGCTCGAGGCTGGAGCGCAACTTGCGGAGGCTGCGTCAGGGTTGGAGCGGGCAGGGGCGGATATGATTCTGCTTTGCTCCAACCTGATGCATAAGGTGGCACCAGTGATAGAAGCAAAAATCAAAGTTCCATTTTTGCACATTGCCGATGCCGCAGGCAGCGCGATCAAGGTACAGGGGCTAGAAAAAATCGGCTTATTGGGAACATGCTACACGATGGAAGAAGATTTTTATCGGCAACGGCTGTCAGATGAATTTGATCTGGACGTGGTCATCCCAAATGAGGAAGATCGCAAATATATCCATCAAGTTATTTTCGATGAACTGTGCCAAGGGAAATTTACTGAAGAATCACGCACAAACTATCTGACTATTATAGACAAGCTACGTGAACATGGTGTGCAGGGAGTGATCCTCGGTTGTACTGAAATCCCGCTGCTGGTGCGTCAGGAAGATACGGATCTGCCGTTGTTCAATACCGCAGCATTGCATGCTCAATATGCCCTGGAATTGTCTTTTGCTGAGTAACTTTATGAATAAAGAAGCCTTGCGTGATCAAATTATTGCCAGACTGACGGCTGATCACGCTTTGCTGCTGCAGGCGACCAAAACATCCCACGCTGCCGCAACCCACGATGAGAATATCCCCGATAATAAATATGCCACCCTCGGTCTCGAAGCGTCCTACCTTGCACAGGGTCAGGCGAATCGTGCGCAGGAGATTTTACAGGCAATACAGAAATTTCGACAATTACCTTTATTGGAATTTACTGCCGAGGCGCCAATCCGTCTGACGGCATTAGTCAGATTGGATGATGACGAGGGGCATAGCAGACTGGTTTTTCTTGCTCCTGCTGCGGGCAGGATGCTCCTGAAATTTGACGAAGTGGAGATCATGCTTATTACCCCTGCGTCGCCTCTCGGTCGAGAATTAATTGGTAAACAGTGTGGCGATCGGATTGAACTTAAAAGCGATACAGCTAGGGAATATGAGGTTACCTCAGTCTGTTGATGCTCTGGAAGGGGCAGCGGTGGATTTCTTATTTTTTCAGTAGAAATGTTCTCTGCCGTTTGTCAGCATAGTCGAATTCGTGAGTCATTTTCCAGATAACTTTCATCCTTCGCCAAGATGCGCGCAGGAAGAAAATAGCTGTTATAGACGCTACCCCGCCCCAAAGAAGACCGTCTGACCCCTGGTAATTGAAATGGAACTTCCGTTGGATCAGATTATCGCCAATCTCAAGTAGATAACCGAACAGAATTCCATAGAGAACAGCTCGAAGCAGCAGACGCAAAAGAATGCCGTACCTGATCTGTCCCGGTTTGGCTTTGTTGTCCAGCCGTTTCCAGCGGGTCATCAGTAGGCCGTGCAGGCAGAGGATAATTGCCAGCCCGCTATCCAGAGTGCGCAGGATCAGGTAACTGGAGAGAGTTCCCCAGGTGAAGGCGATGATGATGGTATCGAGGTTCAACGTTGTTTCCTTCCAGGCGGTCTACCTTCGGTACGAGCCAATATAGATGGCAGATAGAATCAGCAGGATACCGAAGACCTCTACTCCCCCAGTCGGCCTACCAAAGAAAAGGGTATCCCAGATCAGGGCAAGCATTGGTTGCAGCAGCAGAATCAGCCCGGCGACTGTGGCTTGAATATGTTTGATTGCCGATGAGATCAGCGACCAGCCGATGGTGGTGCTGACCACTCCGACACCGATCAGAGCGAAGAGAGAATTACTACTGGAAATGGCAAATGATGCCCCGTTGAGGGGGGTGATAACCGCGAGCAGCAGGGTACAGGGAATCGCAACCGTCAGCATGGCCGGAACACTGCTCACTGAACTGTCGTCCATCGATGCCTTAATCAGCAGGATATAGCCAGAGTAGAAGACAGCTGTCAGTAGTCCCAGAAAAATCCCAAGTTTATAGCCATCCGCAATAGTTTTCCAGTCGACCCCAGTGATAAACAGCAGCCCACAGAGAGCTATAGCCACCGCCAGCATGAACATTCTAGAAATTTTCTGTTTGAAGAACAACCAGGAAAACAGTGCGGTGAAGAAAACTTGAAAATTGCCCAACAGAGTAGAAAACCCCGGTCCGACTAAATCGATACTGCGATGCCAGCACATGAAATCGATGGCGAGAATCACCCCTGCGAGACAGAGCAGCAAACGTGGCCGTCGTGCCATCTTCAAGTTCTCTCCACGCAACAACATCAGCATCGACAGCGATATCCCTGCAAACAGCATTCGGTAGAATCCGGCGCTGTCAGGTGGGAGTGCGGCAAGTTTGATGAATATGGGGGAGAAGCTGATGCAGACGGAACCGATCAACAGTTTGAACAATGGAAAATGGGTCTGGGTGGTGGTGTCGGTTTGTTTCACTCGCTACTCATTTTCTTAGCTCAGCCTTCGCGAGCGCATCATAGCATAAATCAATACCATTTTCTGACAAATCATATATTCATTGTGAAACTGACCATCAGTTTTGCAGTTGAGACTCAGCTCAAACCGTGAATTGCCCCATCTTTCTGTAACTGCCAACGTTCAGCACTCGGATGTTTTGGCAGTCCCGGCATCCGCATGATGTCCCCGGTGAGAACCACCAGAAATCCGGCTCCGGAATTGATCTGAATGCCACGCACGGTGATATCAAAGTGGTGTGGGCGACCCAACAGATTTGGATCATCAGACAGGGATCCGGGGGCTTTGGCGATACAGACCGGTAGCTGTTCAAAACCGAGTTTCTGCACTTGACGCAGATCTTTGGCCGCCTGTTTGGTAAATGCGACATCATCAGCGCCGTACATCTCCCGGCAGATAATCCGTATCTTCTCTTCGATGGGTAGATCGAGAGGGTAGAGGGGGCGGAAGGGTTGACTTTGGCTGGCAACCTGCATCACCTGTTGTGCCAGTTCAATCGCTCCCGCGCCTCCACTGGCGTAGTGATCGCAAATGGCAACGGGGGTATTTAATTCCTGACAGCGAGCTTTGATCAACTCTAACTCCGCAGAGTTGTCGTCGGCAAAACGGTTGAGAGCGACGACTGGCTGCTTGTTAAACTTGCGCACGCTCTCGATATGTTTATCGAGATTCTCCAATCCTTTGCCTAGCACTGCTAAATCCTTATCACCGAGCTTGTCTTTGCTTTTTCCTCCGTGCAATTTTAGAGCTCTGGTGGTGGTCACCAGTACCACTGCTTGTGGATCCAAACTGCCGAGTCGGCACTTGATATCAAAGAATTTTTCCGCACCCAGATCAAAGCCGAAACCGGCTTCAGTGATAGTCCAATCGGCATGGTGCTGAGCCATTTGGGTTGCCAGGAGACTGTTGCAACCATGGGCGATATTGGCAAAAGGACCGCCATGTACCAATGTTGGAACTCCTTCCAGACTCTGTACTAGATTCGGGTGGATTGCATCGCGTAACAGAGCGAGCATGGCGCCAGTGACTTGCAGTTGTTTGGCAAAAACCGGTTCACCGTTGTAAGTAAAGGCGACTAAAGTATTTTCGAGACGTTGGCAAAAATCATCCAAACTGGATGCCAGACAGAGCATTGCCATTACTTCGGAGGCAGCGGTAATGTCAAACCCTCCTTCCCGCGGGATACCCTGCAGTTTTCCACCCAAACCCAGTACGATATTTCGCAGGCTCCGGTCGTTCATATCGATCACCCGGCGCCAGAGAACCCGCCGCAGATCGATGTTCAATTTATTGCCCTGATAGATATGGTTGTCGATCACCGCCGAAAGGAGATTGTTGGCGCTGGTAATAGCGTGAAAGTCGCCGGTGAAGTGCAGATTGATCCGATCGGCTGGCAGAATCTGGCTGTAGCCGCCGCCGGTGGCGCCTCCTTTCATCCCCAGACAGGGTCCGAGCGAGGGTTCACGCAGTGCCAGACAGACCGATTTCCCCAGCTTGGCAAAGGCCTGTCCCAAGCCGATTGAGGTGGTAGTTTTCCCTTCTCCAGCAGCGGTGGGGGTGGTTGCCGAAATCAGAATCAAATGTCCCAGTTTGCTGCTTGGCCGCTGTAAAGCATTGATGTGGATCTTGGCCATTTCCAAGCCATAGGGGAGCAGGTCGTCTTTACTGATGCCAAGCTGGTCGGCAATCAGATCAATTGGTTTTGGCTGAGCCTGTTGGGCAATTTCAGTGTCACTGAGCATGTTGAAATCCCTTCTTTGGCAGGGGGTGCCAAGTCAGCTGAGCGTGATGGTTAAAACTGTTTTCTGGTTATGTATTACGCTCCAGTAAATTAATCAGTGGGAAAAATGTTCAATATTAACCTCCCTCTCCCTCGATGGGAGAGGAAATACTCAATCAACTTGAGGGTGGTGCATAGCCAGAACTTAGTTTTTTTAGTTGCCCGGCTATTTGTTCCACCTCAGTCTTTGGGTTGATACCGATCACATGGTTTCTTTCCGTGGCAATTAATGGTTCTTCGTAAGCCAGTTGATTATCGAGAACCTCCTCGGTTGCTTCTGAAAATTGCCCCGTTTGCCGGGTACGTTGCTTGATCCGTTGCTTGATCCGTTGCCGTAACTCTTTTTCAGCCAGTGGAAAGTCGAGGATAACTAGTGGAATTTGCTGTTTCAATGCAAGTTGGCGCATCTGCTCACGCGACGACTGTTTGATAAAGGTTGCATCCACAAGTGTCAGGATACCCGCTTTTAAGAGGATATCGGCTAATTCACGCAGTCGGGAGTATGTTTTTATACTGGCTGCTGTGCTGTAAATGCCAGCAGCAATTTGAGAATGACTATTTTCTGTAGGAGCCAGCTGATACAGGCGTTTGCGCTCCAGATCAGAATGGAGACAGATTCCATTGCAGAGCGGAGCCAGTTGGTTGACAAAGCTGCTCTTACCTGACCCAGACAGACCGTGAGTGATGATGAGCAGTGAAGCCTTGGGAGTCATATAGCTGGTTGCAAGCTCCAGATAGCTTTGCAGCAGCTCCAAGTCAGCGTTACGTTCTGCTTCGCTAAAATCAGACTGGGAAAGACGCAGGCAGGTCACTTTGACACGCACCATCGCCCGATAAACTTTGTAGAAATTGAGCAGTGCCATCCCTGGATAATCTCCACTTTCCAGCAGGTAATAATTAAGAAAGCGCCAGCCAAGTGCGCTTTCTCTCCGGTCATCCAGATCCATTGCCAAGAAAGCGATATCACTGATCGGATCGACCCAGCGCAGGTTCTCATTGAACTCAATACAGTCGAAAAGCAACGGGGCTCCATCAAGCCAAGCCATATTGGCAAGGTGGATATCGCCATGACATTCGCGGATGAATCCTGCGGATTTACGTTGCAGGAATATTGGTTCCAGGCGTGTGTACGTATCCCGACTCCATTCTTCCAGCCGATCAACCTGACGTAGCATGGCGGGGTCGGGCAAGAAGCGTCGAAGCTGGATAAAATTTTGCAAAATTGGATCGATAATCGCTTGCGGTGAGCCAAAATGACTATGTATCCCGGCAATCGGGGCATCCCTGTGGATCCGGGCAATTTTTAGCGCAAACTTTTCGATATGATTATTTGTTAACTGTCCAGCTGCCAGCATCCGGTCAAGTTGTTTTTGTTGCGGGAAGCGTTTCATTTTAACCACATAGTCAAGAGCCGGTTTCCCGTTCAGCTTCGGTCTGTCCTGCTTTCCACCTATCTGTACAACTTCGAGATAAAGTTGTGGAGCGAAACGCTTGTTGATACGCAGTTCCTCCTGACAGAAATATCGCCGCTTTTCCAGAGTAGAAAAGTCGAGAAATCCAAAATTGACCGGTTTCTTCAGTTTGTAGGCAAACTCTCCCGCCAGAAAGATCCACGAAATATGTGTTTCGACGAGTTCAATCCTGGTCACCGGATGATCATAAAAGGTAGGATCAAGCATCCTTTGAACAAGTCGGTTTCGCTGTTTGTCTTTCATGCTGTTTACGACCATTCTTTCATCGATAGAAAAAGGGTTGAAAGCGTGAGAGCTGTTTTAATTGTAGTACATAAAGGAGATGTGGCAAGGGAGTGGGGAACTTTTGCTTCTAGCCTGAATCAATATGGCATGAAATCAACAGCGACACAGAAGTCCGTTTAGCGCAAGGCCATGCTCGAGAACAAACGGGTATTATGGACGCGGGTATTGGAACTGATGTCAGTATAAAGGGGCGATCACAATTGCTGAAATAAATAGCTGTTGGATTAGATAAAATCTCTTGATACCTGTGGGAGAGACATAAAGGTTCATATGCCGCCACCGTATTGCATTATCCAAAATTTAGTATTTCTTCCCTTCGTTCCGTTTTTTGTCCTTTTCTCTTTGTAGCAGTAAACTGAACTGCTCTGCAGGTACAGGGCGGCTATATAAATGTCCCTGCGCCTCATCACAACCAAGCGTGGCCAGAAAATTCCTTTGATCCGTGGTTTCTATTCCTTCAGCCGTAACCTGAAGATTTAGACTATGTCCCAAGGCAATGATCGCCCTGATAATCGCTTCATCCTCAGAATTCTCCTGGATATCGCTGACAAAGGATCGATCAATTTTCAAGCGATTAATAGGCAAACGTTTGAGGTAATTCAATGACGAATGCCCAGTTCCAAAATCATCAACCGATAGCTCGACACCAAGGTCACGGATTCGCTGTAACATAGTAATTGCCTGCTCCGGATGTCGCATGATGAATCCCTCGGTGATCTCCAGCTCTAGAGATCCGCCGGGCAGCCCCGTTTCCTGTAAGATTTTTTGTACCATTTCCGGCAATTTTTTTTGCTGAATTTGCCGACCAGATAAATTAACCGCAATTCTACGAATTTTGTAACCCTGTGCTCGCCAACTCACCATTTGTTGACAAGCGGTTCGTAAAATCCACTCTCCCATTGGAATAATAAGTCCGGTTTCTTCGCTTAAAGGGATAAAATTATCTGGCTGAACCAATCCCCTCTCTGGGTGTTGCCAGCGAACCAGAGCTTCACAGGCAACGATTTTTTCTTTTGAAAAAGTAACTTGCGGTTGGTAATAGAGGATCAGTTCCTCCCGTTCCAAAGCCCGGCGTAGTTGACCTTCCAAAATGACTCGTGCAAAGGCCTCCTTTGTTAATTTGGGAGAATAGATTTGAAAACAATTCTTACTGTTTCCTTTGGCTTTGTACATTGCCGTATCGGCATTTTTCAGTAGCTGATCGACAGAATCACCGTCAGCCGGAAAAATTGTAATGCCAATACTGCCACTTAAATAAAACTCGTAATCATCCACGCTAAAAGGCTGTTTTAATTGTTCCAGCAATTGCTCTGCTCGAATGGTTACATCATGAATTGAACGGACTTGATCCATAACGACAACAAATTCGTCCCCACCAAGGTGAGCCACTGTATCGACATTCCGGCTGTGCTCTTTTAACCTTTCAGCAACTTCCCGAAGAACTTCATCGCCCGCTGCATGTCCAAGACTGTCATTGACATGTTTAAAATTATCTAAATCAATAAATAAGACCGCACCCTGATTTCCCCCCCTGATAGCTTGCTGAATAGAGTGATTAAGACGTGCGTGAAGCAACAGTCGGTTGGGAAGTTCTGTCAAGGGGTGGTGATGAGCCTGATGGTCAAGTTTCTGGATTACTTTGTTGATTGCGGAGATATCCGAAAATACGCCTACATAATGGGTGTTTTTATCCATATCATCACGGATTGAATTGATCGTCAGCCATTCTGGATAAGTTTCCCCGTTTTTTCGCTTATTCCAGATTTCCCCCTGCCATTGTCCAGATTCCTTCAGGGATTGCCACATCTGCTGATAATAAGCTTGATCATGGCGATCCGACTTTAATATCCTTGGGTTTCTCCCCAGAACCTCATCATAAGAGTATCCGGTGATACGACAAAAAGCAGGATTGACGGCCTGGATGGTTCCCCCTCTGTTGGTAATAATGATCCCTTCAGCGGCGCTTTCAAAAACCTTGGCTGATAGCCGTAGTTCTTTTTCCTGCTCTGTCTGGTTGGTGATATCTCGAGCTCTGATAACCGCACCACTGATCTGTCCACTGTTCTCCAGGTAGGGTGTTAATGAAATGTCCATATGCCGAAGTCCAACACCCGGATATTCCAACCAACATTTGTAGCTTAGAGGGATTCCAGAAAGACAATCACTCATTTTCTTCTCTACAACTTTTTCATAACGATCTTTATCAATGATATCAACGACACTCTTACCAATGATATCTTTTTCTTCCAGCCCGTAGTAAGTCAAATATACGTTATTCGCAGACAGGTAGATGCGATCCGTATCGATAAAAGCGATCAGATCAGTATTGGTGGTAATAACCTTTTCATAACGTCGCAAAAGCATTTCAGCATGATGGCGTTTAATTATCAGAGCAAAAAAATCTGCCAGGTGCTTGATTGTTTCCTGATCCTCTTTTGTGTATTCACGTCCTGCATTGGTCAGGATGATTTGCCCGAACCGTTTGCCATCGATCATGACGGGAACGGTCATAACCTGTTGCAAGGGGATATGCCCAGAAAATAAACCTTGTATTACTTCTCTCTCGGGCAGAGAGTCAGAAGTATTGCCTTTAAATTCTCCAGAACCCTTGCGGTGTAGTGCCGAAAAAAGAACTTCGCTATTTTCGAGGGAAGTCAAGGAGGCAGGTGTTATAGAGAGTGTGTTCTGTTGTTGGAAGTTTTCATCTGTATGGACAATCAGACCACCGGTTTTTGCATCAATCTCTCCGATAAAGCCCAGCGAACTGCCAGTGAGGATTTTGGCCTGGCGAAGAACCTGTTGGCCAATATCCACCAAGATCTGCTCTTTCGTAAGTGAAGGGTGGTAAAGATCAGAGATTGCTGTACGCAACTTGAGATCTTTTTCAATCAGCTTTTGTTGTTTGATCTGTTCGGTGATGTCATGTACCACAGTGATGATCCCCTGCATTTGACCGTTTTCTAAAATCGGGGTACTGAGAGCACTGACCGGGAAGGGATGCCCTTGTCGATGCTTGAAATCTATCTGACAACGGGTACCTTCTGGTGCGGGATCACACTTGAATGGGCATCTTTTTCCGGGGAGATTCAGGTGGAAAATATCATGGGCATTCTGATGTAACAGCTCCCCGGCAGGATAACCAAGCATCTTTTCCATCGCCGGATTGATATAGGTGATATCCCCTCTGACATCGACAGCGTAAACCCCTTCACCCATCGATGAACTAATTGTTTGCAGGAGCTTCTGATCTTTCCTTTTTTCCCCCAGCATTGATTGTAGAAAGCCGCAATACAGAACAACCAAGCACAGGATGAGCCCTGTCATCAGGTACATAATCCAGAAGTGGTCAGCTAGTCTTTGAATTTGTGACTCTGGGGTGATACCAACTAAATATCCGCCATTTTCACCTCCAATACTTATAACCGGATGAAACACAACCGAGAAGAATTTATTATTCCAGCTAATGAATTGGGAGAATGCTACCCCCTGAGACATTTTGATTTCTACCTGATCGTTGCTTTTTAAAACTTTGAGCAAACTTTGTATTTCTGTCGTTATTTCTTTGTTTCGTTCCGGCTCATTAAGTAATTTTTCAAAAAGTCCCGGTTTCTTTGGAAAGAAAACAAACTCCGTTTTGCTGGAGGTTTCAAGCTGTTGAAGCTTACGGTGAATAGTACGATAGGGGGTACTGACTTCAACCGAACCAATATGCTCACCATGGTATATAAGGGGGTAGACATGCCGATAACCATCGAGAACCCGGCCACGTTCATAGCCATGGACAGCACGGAGAGACTTATTAACCAATGCAATCGAGGGACGTGACTCGGTCAAGTCATTATTGATTTTTTGTAGCCTGTGAAAGCACAGCATGGAGCGGTTATCTGGAAACCAAAAATGAAAATGGAGGATCTCGGCAACATCTTTCTTGTTGCGCTGATAAATTTCAAGCAGGGATCTGTACAGCAGATCTCTTTGAATACGTTGCTCTTTCCCTTCGCTGTGAACGATCTTCTGGACTAAAGAAAGAATCCCATCCCGCTTCAAAACCTCATTAAAAAAGGTATCGGCCAAGATTCGATTTGATTGTAATGCGCTGGAATAAGTTGTCTGTTGGATTATTGTCCGCTGATCAAGGGTGTCTGCTTTGAAATGTTTATAGGTTGTTTGAAAGGCATAACCGATCACAAACATGGCAAAGATATAAAACAGCAGGAGTCTGCCCCAAACCTTCACTTGAAGACTCCATCGGTATCCGTCTTCTTGATCAAGTCAGTAATCATTCCAAAAGCATCGACTGTGACTGGGATTATTCCCTCTTTGATCAAAATCCCCCGGTTTTTAGTTGATTCGGCATCCTGCCAGGGGTGGGTGAAGAGAAATAACCGGTAGATGTATCTGTTCCGCATAAATCAGTTCCTATCGAGCTCCCTTTTTTGTCGGCTGCTACAGAATACGTCTGCAGTTAACCATCTGAATTGATAGAGATCTTTTTCGACTTAAGGCTTTAGCTTCCCCCTATAAGAAAGGTAGTACTTATCAGAGCACATACTATGGTTAGTGTCAACTAATAGTTAAAGAGTGGTTGCCCATGAGGGGGGGCAATCTCCAGCACAATTGATAGTCGGGGAGTTACGCCGCAATACTGATTTATGGGGGAGTTCGTCAAGTAATTACAAGAGGATGTGGTACGTTTGAACTAAATAATTGGTGTGAGTCAATTTTAATGTTTAGTTTTTGTTAATTATGTGGTATAGACAGGTAGTCTTTTTCATATGAGGGACAGGGCTGCTGTTTTTTATTGCTGTAGCATAAATCCTTTTAACCCGATCCAATTAATTGAAAATTGGGCTTTTGGGGGAGTGAGATTCTTTATGCCAGATAGGATTAAACGCGGAGCTTTTCAACGAGCTATCCGCCTGATGACATTTGTGGATCTTCCCATTCGGCGCAAGTTTGTTTTTTTTGCTATTGGTGTGTTGTTCTGGTTTGTGGTGTTGGCCAGTGTGTCTTTTTATGTTTTGCTGGATGTAAATATTAAAACATCACAGGTGGTTAATAGTTTGCTGCCCGATGAGCGGTTCGCTCAGGATACACTGCGGAAGGCCAATGAGATCGATCGTCTGGTTGACGATCTGCTTCAGGCTGGAACAGAACAGATGGTGTCATTGAAATTAGAACTGCTGAAAACCAGTTTAGTTTCAATTCGCCAGGCAATCGAACAGTTGGATACTCCAGAGGTTCAGTCCCCTATCCGCATGCTCTGGGATCGATTGGCTGAAAATAGCTGGTTGGATAAACAGGGAAATAAAACCTATTTGCAGTTGGTTAAAAAATCAACAGCTGCGCAGTTGCAATTACTTAATGAAATATCCTACCTCAAAGTGGATCAGATCAAGAATGGGCAGGATAATCGTTCCGAACTTGAGGGTCAGAGTGGTCGTTTTGGAGCCTTAAAAGAGGAGCTGGTTAGTGCTTCTGTGGGATTTTTAGAGTCAATTTCTCATCAAACCAAGCGCTATTCAGCCAGTATCGGCACCATGACCAGTTATTCCTTCTGGATTATGCTGACTGTTTTGCTCCTGGCTTGTGGGTTGTTGGCTGTTTTTACCTTCTGGATCTCAGATTCCATTGTCTTGCCAGTCTCTTCGATGATCGTAAAAATTCACACTCTGGCAACCGGACATGTCGATCTGACTGACAAGATTGAAATTCGTTCAAATGACGAGATTGGTGAAATGTCTCGTGAGTTCAATGATTTGATGGATACCGTCCATGGGATGACGGTGTTTAAAAACGTCATTGAGGAGGATGCGACTTTAGAAGATGTTTATTCGCGTTTGGGCGAAGCTTTTTGTGTCAATGTCGGGATTGATAATTACCGTATTTATGAAGTATCTAGCGATGGGATAGGACTGAAGGCGGTCTTCCCCTTTGCACTGTCTGATAAGGAACTGTCTTGCCATCCCGATATCCTGGCCAGTTGCGAACTCTGTCGCGCAGTAAAAACGGGGCATACAATCTCTTCTCTAGCTTATGATCGTGTCTGTAAACAATTTTTGTTTGATCAGAATCAAGTTCATATTTGTATTCCAATGATTGTCGGCGGGCACGCCGGAGGGGTGGTGCAGTTTGTTTTTGATAAGGAAGGGGAGTATGCGTTGAGCCGTCCCGAAATAGAGCAACGGGTGGCAAAAGCTGAAGCCTATATCAAACAATCATTATCTGTTATCGAAGCCAAGCGCTTGATGAATACACTGCGAGAATCATCCTTGCGGGATCCCATGACGGGTTTGTTTAATCGGCGATTTTTGCAGGATCAGTCCAGCCACTTGATTGCGGGTTCCTTGCGACGTAAGAAAAATATTGGTTTGCTGATGTGTGATCTCGATTTCTTTAAGCAAGTCAATGATAAGTATGGTCATGATGTTGGCGATATTGTGTTGAAAGAAAGTGCAGCCATTATTGCTAAAAGCGTCCGTGAATCGGATGTTGTGATTCGCTTTGGCGGGGAGGAGTTTCTGGTTATTCTGACAGATGTTGAAGCTGGGGATGCTTTGGCTGTTGCCGAAAAAATTCGCGCCAAAATTGAAGAAAAAACATTTGTCATCGGAACTGAGAAATTTTCGAAGACAATCAGTATTGGTATCAGTGAGTTTCCACAAGATTCTGACGGCTTCTGGCAAGCTATTAAGTTTGCCGATGTCGCTCTGTATCAGGCAAAGGAGATGGGGCGCAACAAGTCGTTACGCTTTGAAGAATCAATGTGGACTGCCGAAGACTTTTAGTGTAGAGATAAAAATAAACCTAGGAGCCTGTCCGAGAAGGAGTGCCGCAGCAGCTAGCGGCTGTTTAACTCAAATACCACCACAACATACCGTTTAACGGCGACGTCTAAAAAACAGAATTTTACTTTTGAAACCAGATTCATGAGCGAACTGGTACATCTTAGAAAAGTAGTTACAGCGGATATTTCTATATTTATGTGCAGTCGTTGTGACTCGATCTAACAGTTGCCGGTTGTGACAGAGGATGTATTGGTTCTTTCTCCATGCTCATTTGAGTTGGATGCAGATTTTCTCGTTGTTAAACTCAATCGTATCGCCAGCAACAATTTTTTTGCGTTTTTGGGTTTCTATCACGTCATTCACTAAGACCTGACCTGCTGCGATAAACGTCTTCGCTTCACCACCACTTGCAGCCATCCCTTCAATCTTAAGAAGTTTGTAGAGCTCAATAAACTCACGTTCGTTCAGATGAAACTTTTTCATCAACTGTTCCTCTTGGGTTGGGATTTGTGGTTTTTCAGTTTGTTATGGGTCTTTGTCGCAACCCAGACGGCATGGCGATAACCCCCTTTTCCGGGTCTTTCACAGTGTACCGTAAAACCGCCAGAAGCAAGACGGTTTTCAAAGCTACGATCAGGATTTTCACCCCACACAGCAAAGGTTCCACCGAGCCTGAGGGTGGCATGAGTATTTGCGATAGCACGGCTACCATAAATCGGATCATTCTGCTGATCGGTCTGCGGACCAGGTCCACGGTAGAGATCAAGAATGATTGCATCAAAACTTTCGCGCGGTGATTTTTTGATCAGCTTTGCAACATCAGAGATCTTGACTATTACACGTGAGTCTCTGGCTGCTCCATTGGTTAACCCTGCGAGAGGGTTGAGACACCATTCGTGAATTTTAGGGTTGAGTTCAGCAACAATAACCTGGGCAGTATTGGGAAGTGAATCCAGAACCGCACGCAGAGTGATTCCCATTCCCAACCCGCCGACCAAAATCCGAGGGTTTGGATGTTTCTTCAGGTTGAGACAGCCAAGTTCTCCTAGGGCTATTTCGGAGCGCTGGGCTTTACTGTTCATCAGGATCTGAGAACCGAGAGTGATGAGAAAGTCTTTTTTACCACGCTGACGCAGTTCGAGAACCCCTTCATCTTTCGTTGTAAATTGATCGAGTACTTTCCAGGGCAGAGCCATTATCTTTTCCTTAAACCAGCCTACAAGCCTAAATTGGCTCCAGCAGGAGATAACTTTTCACGCAGGGTATTGATTTCTGGACTGTCCAGATACTCATCAAAACTCATAACCCGATCAATGACTCCACCATGAGTTAACTCTATGATTCGATTGGCGAGTGTAGAGACAAATTTATGGTCATGAGAGGTAAACAGGATCACTTCAGAAAATTGCAGCAATGCGTTGTTGAGAGCAGTGATCGATTCAAGATCAAGGTGGTTGGTGGGTTCGTCGAATAACAGCACATTGGCATTGGTCAGCATCATCCGTGACAGCATACAGCGCACTTTCTCTCCACCGCTGAGCACATTGGTCATTTTGGTTGCTTCGTCACCAGAGAAGAGCATGCGACCGAGAAAACCACGGGCAAAACTCTCCCCTTCGTGGGGTGGATATTGGCACAGCCAGTCGATAAGACTCAGATTGTTGGCGAAATAGGTACTATTTTCCTTGGGGAAATATGAGTGGGTGATGGTCACACCCCAACGGAAGCTGCCGCTATCGGCTTTTAGTTCCCCCGCAAGAATCTGCATCAGAGTCGTTTTGGCAACACTGTTCCCCCCGACCAAGGCAATCTTGTCCCCTTTGTTGACGACCAGATCCAGATTGTTTAATACTTTGAAGCCATCGATAGTTTTGCTCAACCCTTTCACTTCAAGGATGATGTCACCACAGGGGCGCTCAGGCTTGAATAGTACAAACGGATACTTGCGTGATGAGGTTGGCAGCTCTTCAATATCCAGTTTATCAAGTAACTTTTTACGCGAGGTCGCTTGTTTCGCTTTAGAGGCATTGGAGCTGAACCGGGCAATAAAGTCTTTGAGTTCGTTGGCTTTATCGCTGGCTTTTTTATTGGCATCCTGCTTTTGCTTGAGAACCAGTTGGCTGGCTTCATACCAGAAATCGTAGTTGCCAACATAGGTACGGATGGTACCGAAATCGATATCGGCAATATGGGTGCAGACCTGATTGAGAAAATGGCGGTCGTGGGAAACGACAATCACGGTATTCTGAAATCGTCCCAGAAATTCTTCCAGCCATTGGATCGATTTGAGATCAAGGTGGTTGGTTGGCTCATCAAGCAGGAGGATGTCAGGGTTGCCAAAGAGTGCTTGTGCCAGTAATACTCGAACTTTATCTCCACCTTCCAGATCTTTCATCTTCTTTTGCCGCAACTCTTCAGGAATTCCTAACCCGTTCAATAAGACTGCCGCTTCTGATTCAGCTTCATAGCCGTTCATTTCGGCAAATTCAGTTTCCAGTTCACCGGAACGAACACCATCTGCTTCGGTAAAGTCTTCTTTGGCATAGATTGCTTCACGTTCGGCCATCACGCTGTAGAGCCGTTTGTGACCCATAATGACCGTATTGAGCACCGTCTCATCATCAAAGGCGAACTGATCCTGGCTCAGCACAGCCAATCGCAGCCCTTTACCGATGGAGACCTCTCCTTTATCGGGTTCGGAATTCCCAGCCAGTATTTTAAGAAAAGTCGATTTTCCCGCTCCGTTGGCGCCAATAAGGCCGTAGCAGTTACCGGGGGTGAACTTGATGTTGACGTTTTTAAAAATTGTTCGTTTGCCATAGGCCAGACAGATATTTGATGCACTGATCATGGGTGAGTTTTTTCCTGATATGAATATTGTTGAAAATAAAAAAACCACAGGGTCGAACCCCGTGGCCTTCGCGCAGCGAATCTATACCATTGATTCCCGGAGCAAGCAATGATTTTCCGTGCCATTCCAGAGCCAAATAAAAAACTCCAATTTTTCTTTCAATTCCAGTAAACTCACAATTTTACTGTTGCTGCTCGGCTGTGGAGTCGGAATGATGGCAATTTTTTTGTGAGGAATGTATCTATGATCATCGGATTTGCCGGTAAAGCTGCTTCGGGAAAGACCTCAGCCGCTAAACATCTACTTGAACGGTCGAACTCAAATATGGTTATTCTTCCGATGGCTTTGGCGCTGCGGGAGGAAGTTGAAAATTTCATCAGAGAGGTTGGAGCCGAAGCTTACGTTCCTCTGGTTTATGGAGATCAAGACGACAAGGTTCGGGTGTTCCATATCGATGAAAAATCCGCTCTGGAACAATGCCCGATGTGGGCAAACTTTGTAGCAGATAATCAGGATATTCAGGATCTGCCGGGGCAGTCAGCTGTCAGTGTCCGTCGGCTCCTGCAATGGTGGGGAACCGAATATCGCCGTGCCCAGGATCCTGATTATTGGACCAAAGCCTGGGAAGTAAAGCTGCAGGAATATGATCTGGCAACCACCCACGTGTTGGTGGATGATGTACGGTTTGTCAATGAACTGGAGATTATCAAAAAGAATGGTGGAATTTTTGTCAAGATCGAAAGACCGGGGTTTAACGGAGCTAATGATCATAGCAGCGAAAATTCACTTGATCACTACAGCGACTGGGATCTGGTGATTCAGAATGACGGCAGCTTGGAACAGTTCAAACAGCAGGTGGAAATAAGGATTCTCCGACTGCTCAAAGCAGACTGATTAAACTGTAGTAGCTCAAACTTGAGGGCGCCGCAAAAAATTCTCACAACCCTGATGAGCCAATATTTTTGTTGTCGCTTGAACCAGTAACTCTTCATCATCGACAAACAGAATCCGTTCGTTTCTTTGGGGAGTTTTTTCCCGCAGGAAATAGTTCCGGCTTGTTTTCTGCTTTTTCAATGATTGGTAAATATATCTGGAATGTACTCCCTTGTTCAACAACACTATCCACCGTGATAAATCCAGAATGATTCTCAATGATTCCGTGAACTATCGACAGCCCCATACCGCTTCCTTCATTCACAGGTTTCGTGGTGAAAAATGGGTCAAAGATTTTTTTTAAAGGGTTTTGCAAGAACCTTCATTGACAAAGAATATCCAGAAATCTTACAAGACCGGCACCCTTTTTCGGGTGCCGGTGTTTTAGAGGAAAGCTAAAGATCTTCAGGGTGTTCCAGCAGGCGTTTCAGTTCGACCAGAAAGTTGGCAGCGTACATTCCGTCCACCACCCTGTGGTCGGACATCAAGGTCACCCGCATCATGGAGGTTGGGATCATTTCTCCGTCTTTCACTACAACCTCATCCCGAATACCTCCAACGGCAAGGATTGCAGACATTCCCGGCGGCACCAAGGCTGCAAAGTGTTCCACACCAAACATGCCCAGGTTAGAGATCGCAAAATTTCCGCCGATCAATTCGGCTTCACCAATTGAGCCGTCTTTGACCATAGCGATCAATTGGCGAGACCTGTCAGCAACCTTAAGCAAGCTGAATGCTTCGCACCCATGAATCACCGGCATCATTAAATTTTCATCAACAGCGACTGCGATAGCAATGTTGATATGGGAATTAAGGATATATTCTTTGTCCCCAAGTTGAGCGTTGACCATGGGGTATTTTTCAATAGCTTTTGCGCAGGCTCGGGTGATGATGTCATTCATTGATATTGCCTGACCAGTCTCTTTCAACGCTACCCGTAAAGCTTTGGCTTTCCCCATATCAATTGCCATAGTGACTGGAAACTGCGGGATCGTCCACGAGGAAACCACGGTTTTAACAATTGTTGCCCGCATTTTTGAGAGGGGCTTGTTGGTGCTGACGGGATGATCTGTTCTCTCTGCTGCAGCCTCCTCTGTCTCCACAGTATCCTCATCATCGGCACCCCGATGATAGCTGGCAATAAAGGTATCTATTTCATCCTCTGACACGTCCGCAGCAGCGATAATTCCGATCAGTTCTTTAACTGGGTAATCTTCTCCTTCCTCACCAATGATACGACGGAGAATGCCCGCAACGGGGCTCTCAATCGACTGCGTAATTTTGTCGCTGGCAATCTCTAAAACCTCACTTTCAACTGCTACCTCATCACCTTCGTTAAGCAGCCAGGCAGAGATGGTTCCTTCTTTCATGGTCATCCCCCATTTGGGAATGGTAAGGGGGAAAATCTTGTTATTATTCATATTTTTTACTCCATAACTTTCCGTACAGCTGCCTCAACCTTGGTGGCATTGGGGATATATGCAGCTTCAAGGTTTGGTGCAAATGGAACCGGTGTGAAAGGCGGTGTCACCATTTGTGGTGCCGATTTCAAAGAACCAAACACCTCCTGCGCAACCATACCAACGATATCTGAGGCGAAACCGCAACGGCTACTATCTTCATCGACAACAACAAGCCGACCGGTCTTCTCTACACTGGAGAAGATGGCATCCTTATCCAGGGGTGATGTGGTTCGTGGATCGATAATTGTACAGCTGATACCGTCCTTCGCCAGTTTTTTAGCCGCCTTGTTCGCCATATCCACCATAAGACCTAATGCGACAATTGTGACATCTTTACCCTCTTGCAGAATATTGGCTTTGCCTAAAGGAATCGTATAGTGCTCCTCAGGCACCTCACCTTTTATAGTATAGAGAGCCTTATGTTCAAAAAATATACAGGGATCATCGTCCTGGATCGCCGTAGCCAACAACCCTTTTGCGTCATAAGCATTTGAGGGAATAATACTCTTCAACCCTGGGACATGAGTAAATATTGAATAAGGGCTCTGGGAATGTTGTGCTGCGGCACTAAACCCGGCACCAATGATAGTGCGAATGGTGACCGGGGTGACTGCTTTACCACCGAACATGTAGCGGAACTTGGCTGCCTGATTGTACAGCTGATCAAAACAGACTCCGAGAAAATCGGCAAACATCAGTTCACCTATGGCACGCATCCCACAGGCTGATGCGCCAACAGCAGCACCAATGTACGAAGATTCAGAAATAGGAGCATCTAATACGCGGTCGGGGAATAGCGGATACAAGCCCTTAGTGACTCCCAGCACCCCCCCCCAGGAATCGCGTTCCTGATCGGTGCCAGCCGAACCGGCAACATCGAGTCCCATAAGAATGACCGATTCATCTCTCTCCATCTCTAAACGAATCGCTTCGTTGATGGCCTCCTTGAACATGATTTTTCTTACCATTGTATTTTCCTTTCTTTTATATGAATCGTTAACAAGGGATCAGTAAGAGACGTATACGTCGGTCAATAGTGCTTCAAGATCAGGTTCAGGGGCAGCTTTGGCCGCTTGGACAGATTTTTCCACCTGGGCTAAAACATCTTTATCAATAGCTTCCAGTTCAGTATTTTCAATCATGCCTGTCGAAGTTACGGTTGCAGAAAAACGTTTAAGAGGGTCGTTATTGGCACGGGAAATTCTTACTTCATCTTTAGGACGGTAAGTTTGAGCATCACCTTCAAAGTGGCCGAAATATCGCAAAGTCTTGCACTCGACAAAAGAGGGACCACCACCTTTCCGGGTACGATCAATTGCTTCACCTGCAGCCTCATAAACAGCAAAAAAATCATTACCGTCGACGGTCATTGCCGGCATGCCGAAACCACGGGCACGATCGGCAATATTCTCGGTTCCGATACGCGCAGTAAACTTGGGTGACGTTGACTCAGCATAACCATTGTTTTCCAGCACAAAAACAACTGGCAAGTTCCAGGTGACTGCCAGGTTCATGGATTCAAAATTTGTCCCCTGATTAGCAGCACCATCACCAAAAAATACGAGTGCGATGCTGCCATCTTTGCGTAGCTTGGAAGCTAGTCCTGCACCACAGGCCAATGGAGGCCCAGCGCCGACTATGCCGTTGGCACCCAACATTCCTACATCAATATCAGCGATATGCATGGAGCCTCCTTTGCCACCACATGCGCCGGTTTTTTTGCCGTAAATCTCGGCCATCATACTCATGATGTCGACACCCTTGGCGATACAGTGCCCATGACCTCGATGAGTACTGGCGATGCGATCTTTGTCGTTAAGGTGCTCGCAAAAACCAACAGCAATAGCCTCTTCACCCGAGTAGAGATGAACAAAACCAGAGATTTCTCCGGTGGCAAACTCGGTGTGGAGGCGCTCCTCAAATTCACGAATCAGTCGCATCTTGCGATAAGCTTTGAGAAGCCCCTCTTTTGATAGCTGCACACTCATTTGTTTCTCCTTTCTTCCGGTAGGCAGTGACATTGAATGAAAATCCATCGGTTCCACCTGAACCCGACATATCTTCTCTCTCAAAGATACCTGATAATCACTTAATATCAAGGAACACACCGATTTTATGCCGGGGTATTGATTGTTTTGACTTAGCTCTTATAAGTTATCGTTATTGTTGCTGAATTGGTTTTTTTAGAATGAACTTGATTTGCAAAGTCGATGTTTTTTGAGGGTTGGCAGAGCCTTCTAGGAAGTTACCGAATATCTTGAGAGACTTGTTTCAATCAATTAAATAGCTGACTTACTCTTTTTTGGTGTCACACTAAAAACACTCTCTTGAGAAATATATGGTGATTTCCAGTTTAAAATTCCCCGTTCGGCAGCGAGTTGTAAGACCTGTGGCACATCAACAGTCAGGGGGCCATTCAGATCTAGCCAAACCTTTATTTCATCGTTCTGGCAAAACGTGAACTCTCGTTCTCCATCGAGCGCAACAACACCTTGGAACATTTTTACCGTGATGATTTCGAGAGGATTTAAAATGTGAAATTCAGCTATTCCCACGGGTAAAACAAGTCCTGGCGCGATAGGTGAGTACAACGTCAGTTTCCCTTGCCCCGGAGGGCAAAGGATCAGATGGAGCCCTTGGCTGCTATCGCGGGGAATGGGATTGGCTAGTCCGGCGACCGAAGACCATCCAATAGCATCGGCTTTAGCAAAGGTAACAAAAATCTCCTTGACCTTTTCTGTCTTCCATATTGCTCGGCTACCGACCCACATTTCATCAGTCAGACAAAGATCAACCAATGCCAAGTCTTTACAGTGACCATTAATTTCGATCCGCAAAACTTTATTACGTCTGGTTGCTTCGCTAATTGAGACTGCTCCTCTTGCCACCAGTCCAGCTGCGATACCGGCAATCGTTGCTTCTTGAAAATGAGGAAAAGTATTATTAGTTCCAGTCGACAAGGCAATCAGCGGAATATTTTCACAATTGTTTGCAACCAACCGGTGGGTGCCGTCTCCCCCTAAGACAACGATAAGGCGCACTCCAGCTGCAATAATTAACTCCACAGCCCGGATAGTATCGATGCCCTTTTCCTCCACCGGCATGTCGAGCAGTTCAATTTCAGGCCAGTCTTCTCCAAGAACCGCTGTTCCCTGGTCACGACTGCGTAACAAACTCCCAGCGATACCGGAATGATCAGGTATCATGTAGACCCTGTCGATCCCCAGAACCCGCATACCCAAACATAGTCTTCGTACAATATTGGTTTTTTCAGCAATCGTATAACCCGAAGCAGCACTTATTAGTCGCCGAATATCCTGTCCAGAAGCAGGGTTCGCAATAATACCCACCGTAATTGCTTCGTTATCCATTCACATATCCTTCTTTGCAGACATTGGAGCCCGTCAAAGCGCTGATTTTTCACAGTGATCGAGGTCGCCAATATGCCTTCGACAGTTATCGGGAGATTCTCAGCAGCTATGTTGTTTACACCAGCATGAACCGGAAAGGTGATTGTTGCTGCCGAAGAAAGTCCTTTCTTCACCCTGAAAACCGAACTGGTTCACCATTGCGACTATGAAACTCGCAAGGAAGGCAGAGCCTTGTTCTTCTCTCTATCTGTTGTTTCGCTGGCAATAGTCTCACAATGTGTGAAACAATTTAAAAAAGAGCATCGCCACTTTTCCCATCCAGCCCAGGATGACAGTCAAAACGTACGACTCCTATAGCAGCTTTCCCTTTTGCTACTTGGGCAACACGAGCTGTTCCAATATGGCCAAAACCACCACAGAGTTCTATAGCGGTGACACCCTCTGCGATCAAGTCCGTGGTAATAGCTTCGGCACTGGCATAATCGGGGACACCAACAACAATCAGCTCAACCATGGGAGTCACAATCAAGCTGCGGTGCTTTTGTGGTTCAGTCTCTGGAGCAAGAAATATAAAAGCAGCTTTTAATGCCATGACAACCTCTCCTTTCTGTTATTAGGGGTGATTTTTTTCACCTGTTAGCAGCTCATATCTGTAGATATTGAGACAACGTTGCACAACCGGAAAATCTTTTTATCGAACAGGTTAACGTTTTTATAAGTTAACCAATAGTCGTGATTTGTGCCACCTGAACAGCGACCACGTCTAGCTCTTCTTTCAGTATGTTGGCGGATCTTATTTAATGAACCTCAGGCAGCTTTGGCGTAATGTTATTGCTCTTTGACTTAGTCAGAAACTGTGAACATTAAAAAACAATCGGTGTTTAAACGTGTCAATAAAAAACTGGAGTAACTCTGGAATGGTGCTAGTTTAAGGAAATTTCCAGCAAATACGGGACAGCCTCCGATGGGTCTGGGGACAGTCCCAAGGTTACTGCAATACTGGTTACGCTAGCACCATTCGGGGAACACTGTGTTTTTGTGTTCTCATTCCATTATACCGAAGGTTTAAATCTTTTTCGCAATCCGACACACCGGATCTCATTTATAAGAACTTAGCAGTTGTGACGGTTGTCCGCTCTGCTACACAAACCTCTATAGGAATTTTGAGCGTACCAAACCTGACGATAGCTGTCGAATCAAGTCTGAATATATGGCAGATCAACATTTCCCCACCGGAGCCAGATAAATTGTAAATTCATCTATTCCATCCACATCCACCAATTGATCCATCAATTGTTGATTGTAGGCAGCAACAGCACAGGTTCCACAACTGATCGCTGCACATGCCAGGTAGAGATTCTGACACACATGTCCAACATCCATCAGAATGACGCGATGGGCTGCCGTGGTGTAGCGCCATTCGGTACGGTAGGGGATAACTGTCCAGACAAAAGTAACTGAGGCTGCGGCAGAGAATGTTTGTCCCAAGGTTGCTGGCGGTAATTTTTCGACCAGATCTTCGTCTTCTCGTTCTAAAACCAATGCATGCTCAATTGGCAGATAGCGATAGACTCCAACCTCCAGTCCCTCCACATTTGAGATCAGAAGATAGGTCTCAAACGGATGGCGGCAACCAGCTGAGGGGGCGGTACGTAAGGCGGTTCCTGGTGCCAGTTCTTTTTTGATTCCCTGGGTTGACCAGAGGAGGAAAGCAAGCTCTGCCAGAGAGAGTGATTCTCCCTTAAAGCTGCGGTGACTTTTGCGGTTAGTGATAGCGTCGAGCAGGTCGGTGCCGCGAAATGAAGTCCAGTCTTCTGTGCCAGGAAGTTCGATCAACTTCTGTTCTGGCCAGGACGGTTTCTGTATCGGAGGAGGTTCAACTCCCTGATGCTGATCGGTGAAACGAAAGTTGATGGTCTGACGTAACGAGTCTTTCAGAAAATCCCGATGCTCGGCAATTTTAGCTTTATCCATGAAATTTCCTTTCTGGGCAATTTTCACAATAGAGGTTCTTGCAAAAGTCGTCATCCTCGTGAAAATGGGGATCCATTTTTTGACAAACCCAAGAAACCTCTGGATTTCCGCCTACGCGGGAATGACGGTCACTGAATTTTAAAGACTTTTGCAAGAGACTCAGTATACTCAGAAAATTATTCTGACACAAAAATGTTGATGAATAGCTGCATATTGGAAATTTATTTATGAATACGAACGGATTCAAATCATTTGTAGTTCGTACAATCGCCCTGATGGGTTTTTATCTTGGATACAGTTCACCGCAGGCTAGGGCACTCTTCTGGAACTGGATATTTCATATAGTGGCACAGCCCACAAGAAAATTGTCGAGCAAATGGCTCTGGGTTAGCTGAGCCCTGTTGTTGTTGCAAAAATAGGCAGTTGCTTGAGGGATTTGGGAACTGCCAGGTTGGAAAATGTGGGAAGGGAGACAACGATGAGACAAGTCGAGTTGTCAGCGTGATCAAATCGATATCGATAAGCGGAGGTGGTGGAAAGTAGAAACTCTCAGAAAATAGCGTTATTCCATTAATGCGGCATATTTGC
>JAKIUD010000036.1 GCA_021647765.1 Desulfuromusa sp.
GTTGCTCCCGTTCTTCGGCGCTAGTTTCAGCAGATCGGTATTCCTTTATGCTGTTTTTAGCTCTTTGGTAGGCAGCATCAAATTTGGATAAATACTTATTCTGCCCGCGTAGAATATAGTTTTTAAAGAGGTGAATAGCTCCTCCATAACCAAACTCTGATTTTAATTGGGAAACCAGTTGCTGCTTGTGTGAGGTTTTTTGAGCAAATGTCATCCATTGTTGATTGATCTGGTCTAGGCGGTTATAGAGAAATACGCTTGAACATCCAGCTAAAACAACAATGATCAGAAATAAAATCAACATTTTTTGTGAGAGTGAAAATGATTTCGTAGTTAGTTGAGTTCCTGTATTCATAGTAGCTCCAAATGTTCTGTGTCTGAATGAGGTGGCCATTGATTGTCTATTTTCAATGAAGATAGTCAAATGATTCTAGAATACTCTTTTGCTGGGATTTGTCAATTGAAAAGTACTAATAAAAAGAGCCACATGTGCGGTGGCTCTTAAAAATACAACCATTTTTTTCAATAGAGTGGTTTTCCTATTCTGTAAGGCCGAGGAGGTGAAAACCATTGTAATATTTAATACTTACCAAAATCATCATCATCCAGCTGGATTGCTTTGGCTGGTTTCATATCACCCCAGGAAGTGTTTGCCTTGGGCTGTGGCTGCGATGTCATTGCCAGCTGCGGGCTAACTGCTGGTGCTGGTTGTTGAGGTTGCATTGGACTGGCACTATATGGAGCACCGATAATTTTAAAGCGCTCCAGCATTTGTTGTAGAAAACTGGTTTGAGCTGAAAGTTCTTCAGCGACAGCAGCGGTTTCTTCGGCGCTGGCAGTTGAGCTCTGGTTAACGGCGCTGAGCTGGGCAAGCCCTTCATTGGCTTGAGCTACTCCTAGAGACTGCTCGCTACTGGCAGCAGCGATTTCATCAACTAAATCAGATACTTGCACTACTCCCTGATAAATTTCTTTAAGAGCTTTGGCCGTTTGATCGGCGATCTGAGCCCCATTCTCAGTTTTTTCCACCGAACCCTGGATCAAATCAGTCGTTTCGCTGGCAGCTTTGGCACTTCTGGCAGCTAGATTCCGCACCTCTTCTGCGACCACGGCAAACCCTTTGCCGTGTTGACCGGCTCGTGCTGCTTCGACAGCAGCATTGAGAGCGAGTAGATTGGTCTGGAAAGCAATCTCATCAATAACCTTGATGATCTTGCTGATATTTTGTCCTGCTTCATTGATTTCAGCCATCGCTTTGACCATCGCCTGCATGTGCTGATCACCTTTTTCTGCTGCCACTTTAGCTGCCGATGAAAGTTGGTTGACCTGCTCGGCATTCCGCGTGTTGTTAGCCGTTTGTTCATTCATCTCCTGCATCGAGGCTGAAATTTCTTCCAGAGCAGCGGCTTGTTTGGTTGCCCCATCTGCCAATGATGTGCTGGTTGCAGATACCTGGAGCGTGTCTGAGGCAATTTTCTGGCTTGATTGCAGTACTGCCTGCAAGGTTTCAGATATCCCCTGATTAGCTTGGGCTAAAGGTTGCGCAATCAGCCCTTTTGCTACAAAGGTGAAATCTCCTTCCGCTAAGCGGTGGAACGCTGTCAAAATATCATTTTTAAGCCTGTCGGCAAATTCATCCATATTGTTGGCTAATTGACCAATTTCATCGCCTTGCTTCATTTTCAGGCGATAATCCAGATCACCATTATTCATTCCATTGACCATTTTTACCACTGCGAGTAGTGGGCGAATAATTTTGCGGTTTATCAGCAACCAGACAAGAAGCGTAACGATTAGGACAATTACGCCACCGATATAGAGGGAGGTCGTCAGTCTTGCGACCTTTTTCTGTGATTGCGCAGCGTACATGCCGACGGCTTTATTCATCTCCTGCAATAAGGGGATATTGCTGGCTAGAATTTTTTTACTAGCCTGGTTTATTGCTTCGTTGTTATTGCTAGAGTTGAGCAGAATCTTCACTTGAGCAGAAAAATTCTTCCAGAGTGATTCAACTTTGCGCATCTGGGCGAGAATTTCCGGATCACTGGTTGGAGGGAGATGCATACTGCTATTGCCGTTGATCAGTCCATTGAGTGAGTTGTCGAAAAGGTCGTGAGTTTCCTTCAGGCTGGTGCGAGAGTTCTCGACCGACAATCCAGCTTTGATGGTCATTGCCTCTTTGGACATTTTCTGACTGAGCATTCGTTGACGCCCAGCGATATTGATGACGGTTGAATCATCCTTTTGATTTTTAAGGGTGATCACCGAAAAGAGAACCAGAAGAATGGTGATCAGAGTGATAACGCAAATTGCGCCGGTGAGTTTAGCGCTGAGACCGATTGATTTTGACTGAGCCATAATTTGATACTCCATTGATAATTGTGATTAACAATTAGACATGAAGCATATTTTATATAACCAAGAAGCATTGTCAATGTTTTTTAATCATTTATTTCACATAAATATCGTTTGGCTTGGTTTCAACTACAAATTTTCAATAAAAAAAGGGCACCTGCTGTCAGGTGACCCGTATAAACATGCATTTAATCTGCTTATAACTAATCTATCCATTTAGATAGCGAGATTTTGGAATATTGCTCCTTTTCTCTTGCTGGGGGAAGGTTTGGATGGGGTGGATTGTTGCTATTTGCCCCTCTCCCTAACCCTCTCCCACGACGGGGAGAGGGAATTCCATACAGCGGAAGATTGGTGCTAATCAGGATGTTTACCTGGTTCAGACGGTCAATTCCATCCCCCAGATTCCACAGGGGCACATTCCTGCACAGATGCCACAGCCGATACAGTATTGATCGTCTGAAATATACTCAAAACTACCGTCTTCCCTGTCTTCACGGCGGATAGCCCCTTCAGGACAAGCTTCAAGGCACATACTGCAATCGCGGCAGGTGCCGCAAGAAAGGCAGCGATTGGTTTCCTGAGTCGGGTCGGTCAAGTTGAAGTGGCTGCGATTCTGGGGGCGGAACAGCTCTTTGCTCAGATATTCCTGAGAAATCATCACTGGTTTGTGCTTGGCAACCAGTTTTCCCCCTTGCAGATAAGTGTCAATATATTCTGCTGCCTCGCGTCCATGACCGATGGCGTGAGTCAGTAGCCCCGGCTTGATGGTGTCGCCTATAGCAAAAATACCCACTGCTTGAGTTAGCTGGCCACAATCATCAACGGCTGCCATACCGCGTTCATCCAGCCATTCTTGTGGAACATAACTGAGATCGGGACGTTCACCGATGGAGATAATCACTGTATCTGCTTCAAACAGGCGGCCATCTTTACTGTGTAGTCCAGAGCTATCGACTTTTTCGGTAAAGACGGGCCACGCGATTTTGCCTCCAAGCTTTTCAAAGTGATCGATTTCCTTTTTAAATGCTGCCGGACGTTGGATATCGATAGCTGTCACCTGTTTTGCTCCCATGGCGTAAGCGCCAAGACAGACATCCATCCCTGCATTTCCTGCACCGATAACCACGACCTTTTCACCGACAGTTGGATTTTTACCATTGTTAAAATCTTTAAGAAATTCCAGTCCTTTGACCAGACGTTCATGGCCGGAGAATGGGATCACCACCGGGGTATGGGCTCCTGAGGCGATGATGATGGAGTCGTAATCGTTCTGCAGCTGTTTGAACAATTCTGCATCAACTGCTGTGTCGGTTTTTATCTCCACACCCAGTTTCTTGATCCGGTCAATTTCAGTTTTTAATGAATCTTCTGGTAAACGGTCAGTTGGGATGACTTGGCGTAGTTTGCCTCCGACCTCTTTATCTGCTTCAATAATTGTTGGGGCATGACCCAGCAGGCGCAGATGCCAGGCGGCGGAAAGTCCCCCTGGACCGCCACCGATGACTGCAACTTTTTTGCCAGAATCGGCTTTTGGTTCGGGCGATTTGGCGTTAAGGGAAAGTTTGCCAAGTTCCGGCATCCTCACCGGAAGATCTATAAACTGTCGCGTACAGGCATCCATGCAGGGATTAGGACAAACCTCACCACAGACACTCCCAGGGAAGGGCGAGTAGTTGAGAACCAGTTCAATCGCTTCTTTGTACTTACCCTGACGCAATAAATTGATCCGATCCTGGGTCGGAATTGATGAAGGACAGGCTGATTCGCAGGGGGCACAAAAAGCCTTATTTCGCCAATGGGGAATCTTCAGACGATCTTTTCCGGTATTGACCAGCCCGGCAACGTGGGTGTAATCATCATCAATCAGTCCGCCAAAAATACCTCCGTCACCAACCCATTGGTTCAGCCGGAATTCACGTATTGTGGGCCGCATGCTACGGCGCAGGCGACGTTCCTCATAACTTTTGGCGGTAATTTTATGCCACAGGCTGAAGTCGGTCAGTTGATCCAGGTGCTGAGGGCGTTCAATATTTTCCAGAAAGGTTGGTAAGCCGTTGGCTAAAAACTGGATGTCCGCTTCATTGAGATCCAGTAACCAGACTTCATCGGGAAGGTTTTTGACCGAACCACGTACATAGATGGTTCCACCGACCATCCCCATACAACTGCGGTCACCAAGGATCGAATCGAGACCCTCACAATCAACACCGCAGACGATGGCGGTACCACCTCCCATGAATTCAAAAGAGAAGGAACCGGTATTTTTCAATACCCATAATTCAGGAGCAGGGAAAGCGGGATCATGTTTCATTAATGATCCGGAGCGGGTGCCGACACGCCCGGCAACAAATATTTTTCCGCTTGCAGCACAGTGAGCGGTGGTGTCGCCACTATCCCCTTTGATGATCAGTTCTGCTCCGGCATTGAGCCAACCTGCGTCCGCTGGGGTCGAACCCTCAATAATAATCTGGGTTCCTGCGAGCCCGAAAGCGCCAACCCTCTGGCCGGGGTTTTTAACCCTGAACTTTAACGGTTTTCCCTCGACTGACCAGAATGGACCGCCGATATCGTGGTGACCGGATGAGAGAACCTCGAAGTCTGTTTCACCCCGATCCAGAGCTGCATAGATCTGTTGCAGCAGCTCTTGGGTAGAAATGCGAATATTGCTTTCATTGAAGCCGGATATTTTGGCTGTCATTACGATTCTCCTTGATTTCTAGCAAACATGTTGGATCTGCAGTCTCTCAGCAATGGCTTGATCAGTTGATATCAGGGCATCAGAACGCCCAACGGGGAGAGAGGAATTGCCAATCGGAGCCATCAGCTTTTTGAATTCCTGATCCATAGCAAGGAAATAATTGACAATATTTTGCGCAACTTTCTCTGGATCAAGGCGATGGACTAATGGCGATTCCTGAGTGGTAATGCCAACGGGACAGAGACCAGTGTTGCAGGCGTTGCAGCGACCCATATCATTGCCGACGCACCCAGCCATCTGCAAAATCAGTTTGCCGCTGAAAACACCGTTGGCACCCAGACAGATCATTTTAAAGGCATCTGCAGCCAGGTCTCCAGTTTTACCCAAGCCACCAGCAGCCCAGAGGGGAATCTGCCCCTGGCGTCCCTGAGAAACGGCTGCCAGGTAGCAATCGCGCAATTTGCTGGCAATCGGATGGCCGGTATGGTCAAGACTGACTTCGTGTGCAGCGCCCGTGCCGCCATCAATGCCATCAAGGAAAAAGCCACCGACAATATTGTAGGGGTCACGCACCAGGTTGTTAAAAACACTGACACTGGTTGCAGATGCCGCTACTTTAATGGCAACTGGAACGCGGAATTTAAAGGCTGCATTCATCGAGAGAAACATTTTCTGGACACTCTCTTCGATGGAGTAGAGTCCCTGATGGTTCGGTGGGCTGAGGAGGTCGGTTTTCGGGACGCCACGAATCGCTTGAATATGGGCGGCAACTTTTCCTGCTTGCAGCAGGCCACCGTCGCCTGGTTTTGCTCCCTGACCGATCTTGATCATGATTCCAGCGGGGTCTTCAATCATGTCGGGCATGCTGGTAGCAATCCGGTTCCAGCCAAAATGACCCGAAGCAATCTGTAAAATTGTATATTTGAGGTATTTTGATCTCAGTAGTCGTCGTGGGACTCCCCCTTCTCCTGAACTCATTCTGACCGGCAAGCCACATTCCTCATTCAGGTAGGCTGTTGCCATAGCCATCGCTTCCCACATCCGCCAGGAGAGGGCGCCAATTGACATATCTCCAATGATGACGGGATAGATCCAGTTGACCGGCGGGGTTGTGTCGTTACTGACCAGTTCCTTGTCCTGGTTGGGGGTAAAGGGGAGCTCTCCTGGCGGTAAAATCCGACCAAAGGGTGCTAGCAGGTCAAAGGTGTGACGTTGAGCATCCAGACTCGGGTCGGTCATCTGTGAAATTCGCCCAACACGGATACTGTCCAGCGTTCTGATAGAGCCTTCCAGGTTTTTGCGCCCACCACGCTTAATCGAATCTCCGCCAAGGCAGCGGGTGATAATTGGATGACGGGTATCGGGGTTGCGTTCTGGACGGATAGCGTCGTTGGGGCAAACTTTTTCACACATGCCGCAACCACGGCAGTAGTCGCGGATTGAATCAACCTGGCTTATGACCGGAACGGCTGAAAAACGTGATTTTGGATCGGGAAAATCCCCTTCCGAAAAAACCATCCGGCGTCGCTCTACGGTCATCTTGATGGCACGGAAGGAGCAAGTTGCGACACAGGAACCACACATGGTGCAGCGACTGGCATCGTAAATAATCTTCCAGGGGAGGTCATTGGCAGTGACATTGTTAACTGTTATTGTTTCCATCTCTGCACCTCCAGTTCATCGTTAATGGCGACGGTTTCCCGTTCGTTTGGATAGATATCTGTTTCCCAATCACGATCAGGAAGGACTTCGTTGATGCCGCAGATTTCAGAAGAGATAACCACCATTCTGTCATCATGTCCGATCACTACCGGGCGCAACTTCTTTGCATCACAGCAGGTGAATAAAGTGTTGTCAGGGAGCATGCCGATAATTGTATTGGGGCCGTTGAGTTCCAGGTGGCTCAGTGACTGACGTATTGCCAACAATTGTTTTTTGTCCTTACGATCCTCAATCTGATTAAAGGGGAGTGGCGTGATAACATGTTTATAGTAGCGCAGTGGCCAGCCAAGTTGGCGATGAACGTAGTGCAGGGTATAGAGGAAACATTGTGAATCTGATTCAAAACCAATATAGCCACGGTGAAGCCCCTGTTGAAACTCCTTGTTTTTCAGATAGAAGGTATTTTCGCCGTTAGCGAGAATTGTGTAGCCCTGAAGGTGAAATGGATGGGCAGCATAGCGGACGATATCGTAGTTAGTGTTCTGGCGACACTGGGCGGTGATGACTTTTGCGGTGAAGCGATCATCAACTTCCCAGAGATTGAAATAGGTTCCAATATCGTGCGGGTCACCGATCTCTTTCAGGGTGATTACGTCAGGCCAGAATGAATAGACAAAGCCTTCTTCGTTGTCTTCCAGTGCTTCCCGCAGTCGCAAGCGCGTATCCAGGAGCAATTTCTGTTTCTTTTTCTTGCCAAGATTTTCATAGGCGTTTGGATAGTTGAAGGTTTCAAAAACATAATGGGGCATAGCGCTGATGTCGAGACCTGGCCAGTCATTGACTTGTGGTGACCACTGGACAATCCGTCGGAAGCCACTTTCATGGAGAATATTCTCCGCAATTTTTATACCGTCGTCGGTGCACGCCATCGACAGTGTTGGCAGCTGTTTGTAGGGCTCAAAAATACCACCAAGATTTTGCATGACCATGGCAAATCCTGAGTTGTCATGCCCTTCTTGCTGCGATTGCATCAATTTCAGAGCGATGCTTGGATGGACGTAATCGAGACTTTTTATTGCGCCAATACGACACATAGAGTGCCTCCTTGTTGCTGGGATGTAAAAAAAACTAGATTTAAGTGACACAGTAGAATGGTGCTAGTTTAAGAAATTTTGTAGTAATCTCGGGACTGTCCGAAAGTACCATCGGGGGCTGTCCCAAGTGTTTACGAGCCACGAAGAACCACGGTGGTTTGCGCCGCAAAAGCCTGGGACAGCCCCCATGCGGGGACAGTCCCGTTTTGCTGCTATGTCCCCCTTAAACTTAGTGCCATTCGTGACACAATATTTTTTAAGGTCGTGCTTGTTGGATGTTGGCCGTGGATTGTGGACTAGAATTTATTTTCTTTTGAAAAATAATTAACGCAGGTTTTGTGCCAAGCTCGTGAAAAATCTATCTAGTTATTTTATTGAATAAGTTCAGCTGGTTGGGCGGGAATTTATATAATTTGAGTCAGTGAAGTCTGCTGGGCACTATTTTTTGAGCTATTTTCTACTTAAGCAGAGTACTTAAAGTTTACCCCTCCCCAAATGGGGGAGGGGTAAAAGAGTTAGAAATCCTACAGTAAGGTAATCCAACCGTGTTTATCTGCTTCCCTGCCATACTGGATTGCGGTCAGTTTGTTATAAAGTTCCATGGTGAGTTTTCCCGGGTTGCCGTCGCCCAGTTGGACGCAGTTATTTTTGTAACAGAAGGAGCCAACCGGAGAGATGACCACTGCTGTCCCTGCACCAAAAGCTTCTTTCAAGCGACCGTTTGAGCTTCCTTCCATGATTTCATCAACGCTTAATGCCCGTTCTTCAATTTCATACCCCATTTCTTTAACCAGAGTGAGTACTGAGCGGCGCGTGATACCATCAAGAACTGTTCCATGCAGTGGTGAGGTAACAATTTTACCATCATAAAGAAACAGCATATTCATACTGCCGACTTCCTCAACAAAGCGTTTTTCCTTGGCATCGAGCCAGAGGACCTGATCATATCCATTTTCAGCCGCTTCCTTTGCAGCATAGAGACTTGCAGCATAGTTCCCCCCGGTTTTGGCTTCGCCAGTCCCCCCTTCGGTCGCCCGAACATAAAAATCAGAAATCCAGATTTTTACCGGTGCAACACCTCCCTTGTAGTAGGCTCCCACCGGACTGAGAATAACGTAGCAAAGGTACTGATCTGCCGGACGAACTCCGAGCATTGGTTCGGTTGCTATCATTGTCGGACGGACGTAAAGACTTGTTCCCTCGCTGTGAGGAACCCAATCTGCTTCCAGCCGAATCAGTTTGAGCATCGCATCAAGAAAGAATTTTTCATCGACTGCTGGCATACACATCCGCTCGGCACTGCGATTAAAGCGGGTAACGTTATCAGCGGGACGGAACATGGCAAGGCTGCCATCAGCACGGCGGAAAACCTTCAATCCTTCAAAAATCTCTTGCGAGTAATGAAGAACCATAGCTGCTGGATCAAGAGAGAGAGGTCCGTAGGGCTGAATACGTGCAGAATGCCAGCCTTTGCCGCTATCATATTCCATGATCAGCATCCGGTCGCTATATTGTTTGCCGAAGACCAGTTTGTTTTCATCTTCAATCTTGGTTTTTGGGGTAGTGACAGGTAGAATTTGTAAATCCATAATCTTTTTTTCTCCGCTAAAAGGTGTATATTGGAAGAGTTCATTTTTTATCACACCAACCAGCTATGCTGCAAGGAATGTGTGCTCCCTGAGCAAAGTTGAAGAGTAGACAATGAAAACAATACAATTAAAATACGGTGTTAGCTCATTTTTCTGTCGGCTTCCTGATGCCAGAATACTGCAGCCAGAACAGTTGCCAGCGCCAGCTGTTGCTGAACAGCTGATCCGTGAGGCACTGCTTCATCCTATCGATTCATTGCCTCTGAGCAAGATACTGTTCCCGGGGGAGAGGGTTGCCATTGTGACTTCAGATATAACCCGTTATAGTGGCAGTGAAGTATATTTACCAATTCTGCTTGATGAACTTAACTCGATCGGGATTCCTGACGAAAATATTAAAATCATTATTGCCCTGGGGATCCACCGCAAGCAGACGGAGCAGGAACAGCAAAAAATTCTCGGTTCCCTCTATGGTCGAATTGCAGTTTTTGATCACGAATGCGACGATCCCGATGAGCTGGTTGATTTGGGGACAACCGACTCCGGTATTCCGGTTCAGGTGAATCGCCGGGTGATGGAAGCTGACCGAGTGATTGTCACCGGAACCATCGGTTTCCACTATTTTGCCGGTTTTGGCGGCGGCAGAAAAGGGTTGGTTCCGGGGGTTGCCAGCCGGGAGACTTGCATGGCAAGCCATTTTTCTGTATTTAACCCTCCCGAGATCGGGGGGAAACATCCGCAGGCTGTGACAGGCGTTCTGGCCGGTAATCCAGTTCATAAAAATCTACTTCAGTCTGCCCGGTTGGTTAATCCCGATTTTCTTCTCAATACGGTTCTTTCTCCAAAGAAAGAAATCCTCGGGGTTTTCTGTGGCGATCTGGAACAAGCTCATCTGGCTGGTTGTGAGATGGTGCGGGAACTGTTTCAGGTGAAAGTGACTCAACCTGCCGACCTGGCGGTGATCTCCAGTGGTGGAGAACCGAAAGATATCAATTTTATTCAAGCTCAGAAGGCTCTGGACTACGGTTGTCGAGCCGTGAAAGAGGGAGGGACAATTATTTTTCTGGCAGCTTGTCGGGATGGTTTTGGTCATGATACTTTTTTTCACTGGTTTCGTTACCAGGATCTGGATGAGTTTGAGGAGGAATTGCGGAAAAATTATCAGATTAATGGTCAGACGGCCCACGCTGTTTTGTCAAAGGCTCGCCGCTTCCGGGTGATTCTGATCAGTGAACTGACCGTTGAACAAACCCGAAAAATGGGGATGGAAAAAGCGGTTGATTTACAGAGTGCCCTCGATCTGGTGTTGCCGGAAATAAATGAGAACAGGAATATCGTGGTGATTCCCGATGGCGGGATGGTGTTGCCGGTGATTGAGCTTCCCATCAATCCTTCTCCCTCAGGGAGAGGGAAATGTTTAAAAGTACAGCAATAATTAAGGATCAAATTATGCCAACCAAAGAAGACGTGCTGCAACATGTGATTGAAACCGGTTCTTTGCCAACCCTTTCGACTGTCGCGTCCACACTGATTAATATTACTGGAAAAGAAGAAACGACTATCTACGATATTTCCAAGTTGATTGCTCAGGATGTGTCGTTGTCGTCTAAAATTCTTAAAGTGGTGAATTCCTCATTTTATAACTTCCCCAATGAAGTTGGTACCATTCAACAAGCGGTCACTATTCTGGGCACCAATGCGGTGCGGAGTCTGGTGTTATCGTTCTCTTTTTTAAATATGGAACGACCACAGCACGGAGCAGGGTTCAATTATGGACGTTTCTGGGAGGAATCCCTCGCAGCAGCCGTTGCCTCAAAGCTGATTATGGCCAAGGTCTCAGATCAGGATCCGGAAGAGGCTTTTACGGTCAGTTTGTTGCAGAATCTGGGTAAGCTGATTTTGGCCTGTGCCTACCGTGAAACTTATGATCAGCTTCTGGAAGAAGCAGCGGGTAGTGAAAAACGTCTTCTGGAATTGGAAGATGAGCGGATCGGTGCCAATCACGCTTATATTGGTGGCGAGGCGGCGAAACACTGGAATTTTCCAGATAGTTTGTCTATCCCAATTATCCATCATCATAATCCTGATGGCTATCGTGGGGATGATGCTGATCTCAAAACTGAAATCAGGGTGGTGCATCTAGCCGCCCTGCTGGCCAATATTATGTATTCTGGTAATCCGATTGATTACCATGGTTCATTCCGCGAACGCGCTCAGAAAATGTTTAAGCTGGAGGCTGCCAGTATCGATGAAATTCTGGAGCAAGCCAATAAGGATGTTGCTAAAGCTGCTAATTATTTTGGCCTGAACATTGAGGGGACAGCTTCAATCCCGGAAATTTTGCAACAGGCCAATATTGAACTCAGTTTGCTTAATATGAGTTATGAGCAGATCAACCGGGAACTGGTTCAGTCAAAGATGCAGTTGGAAAAATTGACTTCGGAATTGGAAGAAAAAAATAGTTATCTGGAGGAAATCGCCAATCTGGATGGGTTAACCCAGATCTATAATCATCGCTATTTCCAGGAATCTCTCGATAAAGAGATCAGCAGAAGTATCCGCCAGGAAAATGAGTTGGGTTTGATCTTGGCGGACATTGATAATTTCAAAAAATTCAACGATTTTTATGGTCATCAAGCGGGTGATTATGTATTAAAAGAGGTCGCCAGCCTCTGCGGTGGAGTGATCAGGGAATACGATCTTATCGCCCGTTATGGCGGTGAAGAGTTTGTTTTTATTTTGCCCGAAACCAATCAAGCTGATGCCCTGATTGTTGCAGAAAAAATCCGCAGTGCAATTGAGCAGCATCCCTTCAACTACGAGGGCGAAGATTATCGGGTGACCAGCAGTTTTGGTGTTGCTATTTTTCCCGGGGCGGGGAAGCCGATGAAAAAAACTGAGCTGATTGAGCGAGCTGACAAGGCGCTCTATACTGCCAAGAAAAAAGGTCGTAACCGGGTTGAGGTGTATGCTGAGAAGAGCGGATGGTTCGGCAAACCAAAGTAGACTTATCTGGTTGTATATCCGATAATAAAAACTGAACTAGCCACCAAGGCACGAAGGACACCAAGAGAATCAGAGTCAAAGTCGTTTTTAAGCATTACCCCCCAAAAGCCTTTCTTGGTGCTCTTGGCGTCTTGGTGGCTTTCTCTTGGTTATAATTTCTTAGAATTTGATTTTTGATTTTGTTTGAATACAAAGGAAATTGAGCATGTTTGATAAAAGTATTGTCACAAGCCTGCAGCAGATCAGCGGTAAAGAGCAGGTTTTGACCGATAAAGCCGACTTGATCTGCTATTCATATGACGCCACACAAAAGCAGTATCTTCCCGATGTCGTTGTCCATCCTGGCAGCGTGGAAGAAATCAGTCAGGTGATGAAACTGGCCAATGAAAAGAAAATTCCAGTATTTCCCCGAGGCGCTGGAACCGGATTTACCGGTGGCAGTGTGCCAACGGCAGGTGGAATTGTCCTCGGCTTGACGCGACTGGATAAAATTCTTGAGATTGATGAAGAAAACCTTGTCGCAACTATAGAGCCAGGGGTTGTGACTGAGGATTTTCAAAAAGCGGTGGAAAAAGTTGATCTTTTCTATCCGCCTGATCCCGCTTCACTCAAGGTATCGACCATGGGTGGCAATGTGGCTGAATGTGCCGGGGGGCCACGCTGTGTCAAATATGGAGTCACCAAAGACTATATCATCGGGCTGGAAATTGTGACGCCAACGGGTGATATCATCAAAACCGGTGGGCCAACCATGAAAGGAGTGGTCGGTTACGACCTGACCAAGCTGATCTGTGGCAGCGAAGGAACTTTGGCGGTTATTACCAAAATCATTGTTAAGCTGTTGCCAAAGCCGGAAGCGAAGAAAACCATGCTGGTGTTGTTTGACTCTATCGACGGTGCGGCACAAGCGGTTTCTGTCATTGTTAAAGGGAAGATTATCCCAACAACGCTCGAATTTCTGGATGCCCGCACTCTCGATTGTATCCGCCAGGCAACGGATCTGGATGTCCCCGATGCGGCACAGGCGGTGTTGTTGATTGAGGTCGATGGTGAGCGGGAGTTTCTGGATAAACAGGTTGCCAGGATTGCAGAAATTGTCCAGCCCCTTGGTATTGTTGAGATCCGGGTTGCGGAAACTCCGGAGGAAAGTGAAGCTCTCTGGGAAATCCGCCGCTCAATTTCGGCGTCATTGCGCCAGATCAACCCCGATAAGTTCAATGAAGATATCTGTGTGCCGCGCTCCAAGGTACCGGACATGATCCGTAAAATTGAGCGGATTGCTGATAAATATCAAATTCCGATTGTCAATTATGGCCATGCTGGTGATGGGAACATCCATGTCAATATCATGGTTGATGAAAAAGTCCCCGGTGACCATGAAAAAGCTGAAAAAGCGGTTGTTGAGGTTTTTGAGGGGGCGCTGGAATTGGGTGGAACGATGAGTGGCGAACATGGTGTCGGAATTATGAAAGCGCCGTTTCTCGACATGGAGTTGTCAGCGAATGTGATTGACTATATGAAGACCATCAAGCGGGCGCTTGACCCGAATAATATTCTCAATCCCGGTAAAATTTTCCCTTCTGATTGATAATTGTAGGGGCGGCCCCCTGTGGCCGCCCTTCTTAATTCTGGGCAGGCACGGGAGCCTGCCCCTACGATGAATTGTTAAATTAATGGCTAAGCTAAAAAAACTTGAAGATTATCGTGACGAGATCGACCAGTGTGTCAAATGTGGTGGCTGTCGTGCTTATTGCCCCGCTTTTGGCGCTGAGAAGCATGAAGGGCGAGTCGCACGTGGTAAGATTGCTCTGGCAGATTCGCTGTTGAAAGGGGATGTTGATCTGGAGGAAAAATTTCTCCTCGATATGTCCCAGTGTCTCCTTTGTGGCAGCTGTTATGCCCAATGTCCGAACAAGGTTCATACCGAGGATATTGTTGCTGCAACCCGCCGAGAAATTGCTGACCGTAAAGGGCTGTCAACCTTTGGCAAAGGGGTCGGTACCATCCTGAAAAATCAGGGGGTGATGAACCTTCTGGCGAAGGGGGGTGGAGCCTTTTCCAAACTATTGTTCAAAAAGATCCCTGATCAGAGTGGTTTGCGACTCCGTTTTCCGGCACCCTTCATTGCTGCTGATCGCACCCTGCCGCCATTGACGGCAAAACCGTTCAGGGAGCGCTGCTCTGAAGTTATCCCTGGAGATGCCGATAAACCGACAGTCCTTTTTTTTACTGGTTGCGGTCTCAATTTTATGTATCCCGAATCGGGGGAAGCACTACTTAAGGCGCTGAAGTTTATCGGTGTGACGGTCATTATCCCCAAAGATCAGGTCTGCTGTGGGTTGCCAGCTGTGTCAGCCGGGGCAGCAAAGACGGTTGAATCTTTAGCCGAAGAAAATCTGACAGTATTCCAGAAGAATAAATACGATTATATTGTCACCGCCTGTGCTTCCTGTCACTCAGGGTTGACCCAGATCTATCCGGGGATGGGTGAAGAATTTGATGAATACAGAGATAAAGTCAAAGATATCTTTGTCTTTCTGGTGGAACAGGGGTTTGCAGAAAAACTGGACGAATTGCCAAAACATAAAGATCGAATCAAGGTCACTTATCACGATCCCTGTCATCTGCGTAATCACGGGATCACTAAAGAACCGCGTGCCATCCTGAAAGCTTTACCCCAGGTTGAATTTATCGAAATGGAGGATGCCGGGACTTGTTGCGGTTTGGGCGGAACCTACTCCGTGTACCATTACGATACCAGCAAAAAGATTGGTGCTAAAAAAGCGGAGTTTATCGCTGCAAGTGGTGCTGATTTGGTTGCAACAGACTGTCCCGGTTGTATTATGCAATTACAGGACAGTATCAATCATGCTGATGAAAAGCAGCGTGTAGTACACATTCTCGATCTGGTTGCAGTAGTTTTACCTGAATAGTATTTTTTAACGGAGAGATTTTTCATTCGGAGGTTTCTTGCCTGAACGTAAACCACAATCTGATCATCAGCTGCGTCATCAGCTGCATGAAATTATTTTTGAGGCTGATACCTCGGCGGGTAAACTGTTTGATGTTCTGTTGATTCTCAGTATCGTTATCAGCGTCATTGTGGTGATGTTGGATAGTGTTGCTGCGCTGAATATTCAATACGGGCGATTATTTTTTTTCCTTGAGTGGTTTTTTACGATCATTTTTACCGCCGAATATGTCCTGCGTCTCAGTTGTATTGGTCGCCCTGCCAAATATGCAAAAAGTTTTTACGGTATTGTTGATCTGCTCTCGATTCTCCCTTCTTACGTCAGCCTACTACTGCCAGCGGGAAAATTTTTCCTGGTGATCCGTATTCTGCGGTTACTGCGAGTATTCCGGGTGTTAAAGCTAGTTCAGTATGTTGGCGAGTCAAATTATTTGCAGCGAGCTCTTTGGGCCAGTCGGCGTAAAATAGCTGTTTTTTTGCTCTCGGTTCTTCTGCTGATGGTCATCTTTGGCTCGGTGATGTATATCGTTGAAGGGGCTGAAAATGGTTTTACCAGTATCCCTCGCTCCATTTACTGGGCGGTTGTTACTATGACCACCGTTGGTTATGGAGATATTTCACCGCAGACCAGTTTTGGGCAGGCGATTGCTTCACTGGTGATGATTCTTGGTTATGGAATTATTGCCATCCCGACCGGGATCGTGACCGCAGAGTTGACTTTCAGGCAGAACCTTTCTACTCAGGTTTGTCCTGAATGTAGTGCTGAAGGGCACGATCTCGATGCAAAACATTGTAAATTCTGTGGTGCTGATCTGCATCTACATTGACAATGGCGGGGCTATTCAGGGATCTTCTCCAGCTCATCCCATCTTTGGTAGGCTTTTTCCAGAGAACTTTCTACCTTCTGTAGGCGTTCTTTCAGGGTTGTAATCAGAGAGCCATCTCTTTCTTTGTAGCTATCAGGATTGGCCATTTGCTCGTGGAGTGCGATCTGCTCGGATTCCAACGCATCAATTTTTTCCGGGAGTTGTTCCAACTCTTTTTTTTCTTTGAAACTCAGTTTGCGTGGACGCTCTTTACGTGGTGCCGGTTTAGCTTTCTCTTTCTTTCGTGTTGGCTCTGGGATAGGTTGAACTTTCAGCCAATCATCGTAACCACCGATAATTTCTTCAATCATTCCCTGACTATCAAATATGAGCGAGCTGGTCACCACATTGTTGAGAAAGCTGCGGTCATGACTGACAAGGAGAACCGTCCCTTGATAGTCAAGGAGGAGTTCTTCCAGCAGATCCAGCGTTTCCATATCAAGGTCATTGGTTGGTTCATCCAAAATTAGCAGGTTAGCTGGCTGAGTGAAAAGTTTGGCAAGCAACAGGCGGTTTTTCTCCCCCCCTGATAAGACCCGAACCGGGGTACGAGCACGTTCCGGGGTGAATAAAAAATCTTGTAGATAGCCATAAATATGGCGTGGTTGACCGTTGATCAAAACTTGATCATGGTCATCAGCTATATTCTGTTTGACACTTCTGTCTTCATTTAATTGTTCACGAAGCTGATCAAAATAGGCGATCTGCAGATTAGTGCCATGGCGGAGTTTGCCGCTGGTTGGTTGCAACTCTTCGGTCAAAACTTTCAGCAGAGTGGTCTTGCCGCTACCATTTGGACCAATCAGTCCAATGCGATCGCCACGCATAATGCGTAGATCGAGTGAATCAATAATTTTATTGTTGTCATAGTTAAAGCTGAGCTGTTCTGCTTCCAGCACCATCTGTCCGCTACGTTGTCCCGTTTCCAGTTGCAATCGTACCTGACCGGTTCGTTCCCGACGTTGGCGACGTTCTTCACGGAGTTTCAGGAGCTCGCGTACACGACCCATATTGCGGGTGCGGCGTGCCTTGATCCCTTTGCGAATCCAGATTTCTTCTTCGGCCAGTTTTTGATTAAAACGTGCCCAGGCTTTGTCTTCACTATTCAAAACATCTTGGCGGCGCTCCAAAAAAGTTGCGTAATTACAGCGATAATCTTGAAGTTGACCGCGATCCAGTTCGACTATCCGATTTGCAAGGTTTCGTGCAAAAGTACGATCATGACTGATGAATATCAGGGTTTTCCGCAACCGTTGCAGAAAATTTTCCAGCCAGCAAATGGCATTGATGTCCAGATGGTTGGTTGGTTCGTCCAACAGCAGCAAATCGGGATCCTGAACCAGTGCCGCAGCCAGCAGGGCACGCCTCTTCAGTCCACCGGAAAGGGTCGACAGCTCAGCTTCCGGGTCAAGATCCAATTGGCTCAGTGTCTGTTCGATGCTGATATCTGCCAGGTGTGGCTCTATCTCTTGTGTGGCTAGAATATCGTGCAAATAGTTACGTACTCTGTCTGTCCAAGCCTCTGGAAACTCTTGAGGAACATATGCAGTTTTAATCCCCTGCTTACGAATAATCTCTCCAGAATCGGGCGGAAAGTCAGCGTTGATCAAATGAAGCAGTGTCGATTTACCTGCTCCGTTACGACCCAAAAGACAAATCCGATCCCCTGATTCGATTTGCAGGCTGGCATTGTCCAGAAGTTTCGGGCCACCAAAGGCGTGACTGACTTGATTGAGAGAGATGATATTCATAGATCCAACATAAAAATAGCCACCAAGACACCAAGTTCACCAAGAATTTTCTTGGTGAACTTGGTGTCTTGGTGGCTATGAAATTATTATCGATTTAATTCGTAAATCACGACCGCCGAACGGCCTTTTTGAACCAGATTTTTCTGTTTGAATTTTACCACCATCACCAATTCATCCTGTCCATCATTATCGGCGTCAGCCAGGGTAAAATCGGCCAGATAGCCATTTTGCTCTAGAGTGCTCCAGCTTTGTTGTAGGGCAACACCGTTCCATTTGAGAGCAATAACGCGGCTTTTGTTGAAATTGCGATAGCGCTCAAGGGCACGGAAGCCATCATTTTGTGCCGCAAGTATTTCTCCACTGGGGAGGGTCAGTAAGCGTTGTTGGATAAAAATTGGTTGAATCAGCTCTTTCCCAGAATCTTCATTATTGTAGAAGAAAACTTCGGTGCCGCCAAAATGATCTGTTGATTCCCAGATTTCCGCTCCTCGTGGAGTGGTAACATAAAGGTAATCACTTCCTGAAGTATAGGCATAAAGCAAGTCATTGTTCGTCCCCTCGATTGTCGTGAAACTGAATAAATTGAGTTTACCCGGCAAGGGGAAATCGCTACCTCGAGTCAGTTTGTTTCCAGAACGTATAACGCGGAAGGGTTGTCCGGAAAAATGATGTTCAGAATCACCCATTGCTTGTGCCATCAGGGTACGCCCTTCCTGCGGCAGGTCAATAACGCGCAAGAACCATGGAACCCGATTGATCGTGCGCTGGTAAGTTTCCTGGACAAATTCAATCACCTGGGAACTGAGTGTTGTGCCAACGTTTGCAGTCAGATAAAGTTCTGGAATATCGTTAGCATCAAGGTCAGCGACATCAAGACTCAACAAATGGACGCCACCGGGAAAGTTAATGATGGCCACAGGAACCAACTTTCCGTCAGTCATGCGGAGAATCTGCAGATGATCTTCCATGGCAACAGCTGTTTCCAGCTTTCCATCACCGTCAAGATCGGCCACCGCCAACCCGACTGGGTTACCATCCAGGTTGGGTCCGACCCAGATGCCGTCGTTGAGTTGTTGATTTTGGGTTATCCCCGGATTTTCCAGACGGCTGTCTTTTTTTCCAAATCCGGCGATGGTTGTCAGATTGCTGACCGCTTGATTCAGCAGACTTTTGTTTTTTTGTGGTGACCCGCCAAGTTGGAAACTGTCCAGTTGGTAAATTCCTCCCAAAGGAACAGAGAGTTTCCCCTTGTTATAAGGATAGCTCTTTAGCTCTGCGCCAGCACCATTTTTGACTTTCAAACTATTATCGGTCAGTGAAAAAATCAGTTCCGGGTGGATTTTATCCGTATCATTCAGCCAGTTTAAGTGTGGTAGGGCAAGTCTTAGTTCTTCTGCCAAATTAGTTGCTGGTTGAGTTGATTCAAACCGGGTTGGAGTTTGTTCAAATCGTTTGACCCGATCACCTTTCCCCGGAATAATTCCTTCGGTTAGGAGTTTGGCATAAGAGTATCCTGATTTGACTTGAGTTACCTGGAGAAAACCCTTTGCCAAATCAAGAGAACCGAGAAGTTTTTTCGTGTCGGGGTGAATGACCTGTTCTCCCGCCATCAATAGAGTTAAAATGTCACCTTCATGAAGATTGGTTGAAGCATCCAGATCAACCAGGTATTCTTCCCCGATCGGCATGATGATTGTCCCGCTGATTGGTGCAAAATCCTTTTTTAGCTGATCCGGGATTTCAGCCAGAGCGACAACCGGGAAATAGAACAAAAGTAGCAAACTTAATCTTACCATCAATTTCATGTGTTAACCTGCCTTGTATGTCTGGATTATAGGGTGGGTATGCCCACAGGGAAACTCCGATATGCCATTCTGACTGCTAACAGAGCAGCATAAATTCAGGGATGTATACATGAATGGTGCAATATTCCAGCAAAAACGGGACTGTCCCCGCATGGAGGCTGTCCCTGGCTTTTGCGGTGCGAACCATCGCAGTTTTTCGTGGTTCGTAAACTTCGGAACAGCCCCCGATGGGTCTGGGGACAGTCCCAAGTTTACTGCAATACTGCTTAAACTTAGTGTCATTCGGGACGTATACTAACTGTTTTGCATGTAAATAGGAAGACTGAAGTCAAATTGTAAAGATGAATTATTTAAAAAACTTGATAATCTCGGTTGACACGACACTAACGGAGGTTCAATATCCCGCTTTTTTCCCCCCAAAGTGAGTTTTATTGCAGGAGAATAAGATATGACCGGTAAAAAACGCAAATATGTTTATTCGGTTTTCTGGAACTGCGGATTAATTATTGCTGGTTCCTTGATTCAAACAATAGTCCTTAAAGGGATTGCCGCCCCCCATCAGTTTATTCCTGGAGGGTTATTCGGGATTGCTTCACTGATCCACTATCAGACCGATTGGCTGAATCCGGGATTGCTTTATCTGGGTCTGAATATACCGATGTTTATTCTTGGCTATCTGTTTGTGTCGCGGCGCTTCCTCTGGTACAGCGCACTGGCGATGTTGGTTGTTTCATTGTCGTATCAGTTCATCAATATCCCGATTCAAATCGATAATCAACTCTATGCTGCTATTGTTTTCGGCGCTATTTTAGGGGTTGGCAGTGGTACGGTTCTACGCTCACTGGGATCCAATGGTGGAGCTGATGTTCTGGCGATTATCCTGTTTCAGAAATATAATATCGGGGTCGGTAAGTTCTCGTTCTGTTTCAACATGCTCCTCTATCTGGTCTGCTTTTTTTCGATGCCGACCGATTTGGTGATTGCATCAATGATTGCCCTGTTTATTGCAGCACAGACCATTGACTATACCTTGTCACTATTCAGCCAACGCAAACTGGTCTTTGTTATCTCGCCGCAAGCGGAAGAGGTCGCTGAGCAGATAATGAGTCATTTGAAAATCGGCACAACGATGGTGCCCGCGGTTGGAGCCTATCGCCGCGAGGCTAAAACGGTACTGATGGTGGTGATCAACAATATTCAGCTCAAACGTCTGGAAGAGATTGTTTTTACTGTGGATGAGCACGCTTTGTTTATTGTTGAAAATACTTTTAACGTACTGGGTTCGACCTTTTCCAAGCGGAAGCTCTATTGATTTCAGACAGAGATGAAGTCTGTTATTGCAAATTTGAGGGATGATATACGGCCAGAAATCAGGATCGCAGTCGGGTGAATATTGTCTTATGCATTGCACCAGTGTATGTTGACCGGAGCGATTCAATAACTTGTGTACGCCGCTGCGCCGATTATGACTTCATAGTAAATGACTGAGTGAGGGGAGTTGTTTATACCTCTCCTCCAGGATGAGCATGAAAAAACATTCCATACCGCCAGAGCGACATCATCACCATGACGTAGAGGGGCTGGATGATCGTCGGCTCATCGTCGCCATCGCTATCAATATGCTGTTGACACTGGCGCAGGTCATTGGCGGTATCATCTCCGGCAGTCTTGCCTTGATAGCCGATGCCCTGCACAATTTTAGTGATGCTGCCGCCTTGCTAATCGCATGGGTGGCACGCAGGATCGGCAGACGACCACCCGATTATTTCAAAACTTTTGGCTATAAACGTGCTGAGGTGATTGCCGCGCTGATCAATCTCGTCACATTGGTGTTAGTGGGGCTTTATTTGATCTATGAGGCGATATGGCGTGCATTTGATCCACAGGTCATTGAAGGCTGGATGGTTATCATTGTCGCAGGTATTGCACTGGTGATTGATATAGCCACAGCAATACTGACCTATACCATGTCAAAGCACAGCATAAATATTCGCGCCGCCTTTCTGCACAATGTCTCGGATGCCCTGGCTTCGGTGGGGGTCATCGTTGCCGGGACGTTGATTCTTCTTTATGACTGGTACTGGAGTGATACGTTATTGACCCTGATCATCGCTGGCTATGTCCTTTATCAGGCCGCAATGCTTTTACCCAGAACCATTCATATCCTCATGGAAGGTGCTCCAGAAGGTATCTCTATTAAGGAGGTCGTCGATGTTATGGAATCTATCGAAGGGGTTGCAAATGTTCATCATCTTCACATCTGGCAACTCGATGAACAGAAGAATGCTTTGGAGGCCCATGTGGTCATTGCCGATTTTATTGAAACAGAGCGGGTCAAAATGGCGCTGAAAGCAGAGCTTGGGAAGCGGTTTTCCATCATTCACTCGACACTGGAATTCGAGATTAATCATTGCAACGAGGTTTGTTGTTGATGTCCGGTTGTAATTGTAAAAATAAAGGTAAAATCGAAAGCACCGGTAAAAGCCGGCATGGATCGAAGGGTGAACGTCCCCACATAGTAAAGACTAGCGACCAGCTATGACCCCGCGACTTTTTTGACAGAGAAATTCAGCATGCTCGTGTTAAATTACACAAGCAACTAGTTTTGAAACCGCTCAGGAGTTCATGGCAGGCGATTTGTTCATAACTGGTTGGATTTACAAAATTCTACATCGGAGCATAAGTTCAGACTTTCTGTTTTCCACACGAGATTCCCCAAAACCATTTTTATTTGTGCTTTTTGCGGGGAGATGTTAGCTCGGAATCTTAACAATAAGAGCAAACAACTACTTCCCCCCTCCGGTCAAATTGTCCCACAACTGCCCATAGGGGAGCAGCAGAAAATCAATACTCAGCCGTTTTCGGTCTTGCTCAAGCTGAAACCCTTTGGACAACACAATTTTTTCAATCCCCTTCATATGCAGAGCTCCCCAAGGGATAACCACAGTATCGTATTTGATTAAGGCTTTTGGTAAGTAGCTGGTGACGGAACGATTTCGCTTGCCGATCAGATCATCCATGACGATTTTGTTGGTCTCGGAAGTGACATGATTCTGAGCCCAACGGTTAAATTCAAGATATCCCTGGGTCAAAGATTTGGCATTCAGGACATACTTTGCCAGAGCGTTAAGAACCTCAAGCGTGCGTGGATCAAACTGTTTCAGGTCAATATCAGCAGGCAGGATATCGGGAACGTTTTGTGTCTCTGTGGTCGTTTGGTCAAGCGTTGTGGCTTCGATCAACCTTCCTTTAAAATGGACATTTTCCTGTGATGTCAGCCCGAGAAGATCAGCTATTTTCCCGTAACTGAAGTGCTCTGTCAGTAATCCATCGGTGTCGGTGACACCCTCCATTAAAATGAGGGTTTGTCCTTCGTGAATTGACTCCATCAGGGCGGTAAAATAATTTTCTTGTCCTAGATGAATCATTCCCACCAGCCTGATCTGTTTGTCTGCTTTGCGATAGATTCGTTCGGTCATGTAGAGACCGTTGGGTTTCAACTGAACAAATCCGGCGGTATTTGTTTCAATCAGATTATTAACAAGCGAATAACCGACGAATAGCAGTGCCATTGGCAACAGCAGAATATTGATCAGACAAAAACGCAGCAGATTTTGACCGCTGAACGCCGAGCCAACAAACTGACTTTGAACAAATAAGGGACTTTTATGGTTAAGCTTCTGGTTCAATTTCAACATCAATATGCCAAGGAGAAGCTGTCCGCAAGCAGCATAGAGTTGAAAATATTTGCCGACGATATTTTCCAGCGGCCAATAGTCGACCAAACTCCAGAATAGCCAGATGAACAGCGGCAGCAAAATTATTTTTGGCAGATGTCGATTAAATCCGAGACCAAAATAGACAATGACAGCACAGAAGAGACAGGCCAGCCAGGTAAATTGTTGTAAGCCTGTCAAAAATGGAGTGCTCAGAAGTTGCTGGACAAGTTCATCAGCAATACCGAACAGTGCGGAGACGACAAAAAGAATTAGAAATAGGTTGGCAAGTTTTCTCATAGGTTAGGTGTGGATCCGTTTTTATCGAGCTGAGTATGGGGCAACTGGTGTCCCTTGGCTGTTAGCTCTGGTTCAATGCTGCCCAAACCTTCAAATGGAACATGTTGTAGATAGTGGATCTTCATTTCGTTTCTCAGAACTCCGCAGTTTTTATTACCGGGTGAACATTATTGTCATTCTGTCGACAAGTCAATAAACACCTGAAATGGATTTGTCTCATCTGGATCTTTTACGGTTCTGTTTATTGGTGTTATACTTAACATCCGAATTCAAAATTTTATGCGCGGGAGAAAAGAATGAAACTACTATTTAAATTATTTAGTGCTCTACTGGTCGTTGTCGTTATTGTCGTTGCCGGGGTATTTTTCTATGTCGATTCCATTGCTAAAAAATCGATTGAACAGGGGGGCGAAATGGCGTTGGGGGTGCCGACCAACCTTGATAAAGTACATATTTCTCTTTTTGGTGGCGAGGCTTCGCTAAGTGGATTGCGGATAGCGAATCCTTCCGGGTTTAAGGCAGAGACATTTATGCAACTCGGACAGGGGGACATCGCTGTTTCTCTGCGGTCATTATTGGGTGATACGATTAAAATCCCCCAGGTTAAATTAACTAATATCCGGATTAATCTGGAACAGCTGGGCAAAAAAAATAATATCGATCCCATTCTGGCGCGTGCCAAGAGCTTGAGTGGGCAGAAGGGGAAATCTGCTACTCCGCCAGCAGATAAAGCGGGCAAAAAATTCATTATCGAATATTTCTTGCTCGATGACGTGCAGATTGACGCCAGCCTCGATTTGCTTGGACAGGCTACAACGGTCAACCTGGTGTTGCCAAAGATTGAATTACGCGATCTGGGGGCTAAAGAGCAGGGACTGCCGATGCCCGAGTTGATCCAGAAAGTGGTTCAAGCTGTTCTCAGTGTGGCACAGAACAGTTCCGGACAATTATCCCCGGCATTGGCTAAGCTCTTGGCAGGAGAATTGGGCGGTTTGGATGGGATTAAAACTAAAGTGATTGGTCAAGCTAAAGCGCAAGTTGAGAAAAAAGCCGATGAACTGAAAAAACAAGTGCAGGAACAGATTCCAGTATCCCTTCCAATTGACACGGATAAGGTTATCAATGAAAAAGCCGGGAAGTTGTTAAAGGGAGTTGGAGATCTGTTGGGTGGAGGCAAGTAAGTTACGTTAAGATTTTTTTTGCAAAAGCCGGGGTGTGATTGCAGTTTATGTTAATCATGTCCCGTTTTTCGTTGACAGTTTCTTGATGGGGTTTTGACATGCCAAAAATTGCTGCTTTTGAAATTTACAGTGACGCCTATGACGACTGGTTTGAAAAGAATCACTTAGCCTATGAGGCAGAACTGAAGGCGGTTCGACAGTTGCTTCCTGCGGGAGATGTGCGGGGGATGGAAATCGGCATTGGATCCGGTAAGTTTGCGGTACCTTTGGGGATCAAAGTTGGAGTGGAACCTTCAGAACAGATGGCTCTTAAGGCTGAGAAGCAAGGTCTTGAAGTTCATTCAGGAGTTGCTGAGAAGTTGCCTTTTCCCGCTGACCAGTTTGATTTTGTGCTGATGGTGACGACAATCTGTTTTGTCGATGACGTTGTCCAATCTTTCCAGGAGGCTCGACGGGTGTTAGTTCCTGGTGGTTGTGTTTTGGTTGGGTTTGTCGATATGGAGAGCGAACTGGGGCAAAAATATCTGCAAAATCGCCACAAAAGCAAGTTTTATAAAGAGGCCACTTTCTTTTCGACCCAGGAGGTTCTGGGTCACTTAAAAACAGCAGGGTTTGGGGCAACCGAAATCAAGCAGACGCTGCTTCCCGCTGACACAGAAAAAACTGTTCTTGACGGTTTTGGAGAAGGGGCGTTTGTGGTGATTAAGGCTATTTTAAACTGAAGTTTTAAGGGAGATGATGCAGAGAAAATTATAAAAACCAAAAACGGCCACCAAGGCACAAAGACACCAAGAAGGTTTTAAGGGTTTAAAATAAAAAAATAGATTTTCAAGTTTCGATCCTCTCTGCTTCTCCGTTAAGGCTTTTGATTTTGTTTTACTTTGGTGCCTTTGTGTCTTGGTGGCAAAAAGATTTTAACTTATACTTAACTTGAATATTGAGAATCCCATTTTAAGGAGGTCGTATGTCTACAGAATTTAAAGCTCTATTGGTGGAACAGCCAGAAAAAAAGGTTTTTACCCGTTCGGTTGTCACTCGCTCCCTCAATGATCTGCCCGAAGGTGAGTTGGTCGTCAAGGTTCATTACTCTTCTCTCAATTTTAAAGATGCTCTTTCCGCAGTTGGCAATCCCGGTGTGACACGAAATTTTCCTCATACTCCCGGAATTGACGCTGCTGGCGAAGTTGTTTCCTGCTCTGATGGTTCGTTTCAACCCGGCGATAAGGTGATTGTTACCAGCTACGATCTGGGTATGGAGACTGACGGTGGCTTTGGACAGATGATCCGGGTGCCGAGCAAATGGGCGTTAGCACTGCCAGCAGGTTTAAGTCTGAAAGAGAGTATGATGCTTGGAACGGCTGGTTTGACAGCGGCTCTGTCGGTGCGGGAACTGCTGGAAAACGGTGTCACTCCCGAACAAGGATCGGTGCTGGTCACTGGCGCGACTGGTGGTGTGGGGAGTCTTGCTGTTGCTATTCTGGCAAAGATCGGTTTCCAGGTGACTGCTGTAACTGGAAAACTAGAAGAAACTGCTTATCTTGAGGGTCTGGGTGCTGAACGTGTCATTGATCGGGAAACGTTGTTGAAAGGCAATGAACGGCCGATGCTGAAGCCCACTTGGGCCGGGGTGGTCGACTGTGTCGGCGGTGATATGCTCGCAGCCGCAATCAAATCAGCTCAATATAATGGTGTTGTCACCTGTTGTGGGTTGGTCGGATCAATTGATTTCGCCGTCAGTGTTTTCCCGTTTATCCTGCGTGGTGTGCGGTTAATCGGTATCGATTCAGCTGAATGCCCAATGGATCGCAGAACCCAAGTCTGGCAGCGGCTGGCCAGCGAGTGGAAGCTGGATAATTTAGCCGCGATGGTTGATGAAATCACTCTTGATGGATTGGAAGAAAAAGTCCAGTTAATGCTCAAAGGTGGTTTAAAACGACGCGGATTGGTGAATTTGCTGGATAGTAATAGGTAGAACCTGCAGAACAAGCAATAACGGCCGGGAAATTTCCCTGCCGTTATTGCTTTTAGTGAAAGAGGACAGAAGTTGGAATCTTGTGGGGAAGGGAATATTGAGGCAACTTGAGTCAAGTGGATAACCAGATAATAATATATTTTCTAAAACAGTCAGACAGGGGCTCAATATGAATATTTTATTTCTCCACGGACTTGAAACTGGTCCACATGGTAGTAAATATCAGGCTCTACAAGAAATGTTCGGGGAAGTTCTCGCGCCGGATTGTACCGGGGTGATGGACGAAACGGAACGTCTGAAAATTATTCAACGAGAAATCGGGTTTAAAAACGGGCAATTTCTTGTGGTCGGTTCGAGTATGGGAGGACTGATGGCTCTGTTGCTGCAAAAATCAAATCCAGAAAGGGTTGCCGGACTGGTTCTCTGTGCCCCGGCTATTCACCGCCCTGCTGCAACAGGTCTGGATTTGAATCATCTCCCCCCAACCATCGTGATTCACGGAACCCAGGACACCGTAGTTCCCATAGCAACCAGCCTCCCTTTTGGAAAAAGGCTGATAAAAGTCGAAGATGACCATCGTCTCAGCCAGAGTATGGCAGACATTCTCCGCGCGGTTTTTGATCTAAAATTAACTCTCAGTGGCCTGTCATCCGATTGACAGAAGCATCATTCTACACTGTCTCCAAGAATGTGTAAAACTGAAGAAATTTCACCAGCAGTGAGTCCGCTTGTCCCTGAACTGTGACAGCATCATAGTTGATTTCATCACAATGGAGAAAAAGTGATTTATGCAGAAGGTTTTGATTTTTCTGGGCATCGCAATCATCCTGGCAGGGGTTTTCTGGCCTTGGCTCAGCAAGATTCCCCTTGGTCGATTGCCAGGTGATATTATCATTGACCGCCTAGGATTGAAGGTCTTTATTCCGATCACCAGTATGCTGCTGGTGAGTGGTCTCATCTCACTGATCATGTGGCTGTTCAGAAAGTAAGAGTTATTTTATGCGCCGTAGCGATAAAGCAGTAACAGAACAATCAGCAATTGAGAAAATTTTACGTGCAGGAAAAACCTGCCAACTGGCTTTCTCAGTAGACCCGGTTCCTTATCTTGTTACCTTGAATTACGGTTATCATGATGGGGTTCTCTATTTTCATGGGGCTCGCGAAGGGCGCAAAATAGATTTGATCAGGGAAAATGGTCAGGCGGCTTTTACTGTGGCTCTCGATTTGGGATTAGTCAAGGGTGCAAAGGCTTGCAACTGGAGTGTCCGTTTTCAATCAGTGGTTGGTCATGGTCAGATATCTCTGCTTGAAACTATGGCAGAAAAACGCCAGGCACTTGATTTATTTATGGCACAATACAGTGCTGATGAATTCAGTTACCCGGATAAAATGATTCAGGCAACCGCAGTTTTTAAACTGGTAATCAGTGAAATGACGGTAAAGCAATCAAGGGTTGATGAATAGAAACGGGGGGCGATTGTTGATTTCGATTATCGTTGCTATGGCAAAAAATCGGGTGATTGGCAGAAACGGCCAACTTCCCTGGCATCTGCCGAGAGATCTGCAGCGCTTCAAACAACTGACGATGGGACATACCCTGTTGATGGGACGTCTTACCTTTGAGTCGATTGGGCAACCGCTGCCGGGGCGTCGAACAATTGTTCTGAGTCGAGATCCAGAGGATTCGATAGTTGGATGTGATATGGCCAGTGATATTGAGTCGGCGATTCAGCTTGCCCATTCGGCAGAGAAGCTGTTCATCTGTGGTGGAGCCGAAATTTACCGACAGACTCTGCCACTAGTTGAGCGAATATATCTCACTGAACTGGATGCTGAAATAGAAGGGGATGGTTATTTTCCAGAACTCCCGGCAGGAGAATTTCAGGCCATTTATACAGAACAATGTGAAGACGTAATGAACTACAGTTTTTCCATTTTGCAAAGGAATAATTTATAATTCGCCAGTTCCGCTCATAAAGAATGAGGAGATCATGATCGAAATTGATAAAGCAAAAACGGCTAGTTTTGATGTCGATCCGCAGCGTGGGTTTACTCCATTATGTCCCGACGAGCTTCCGGTTCGCGGCGGTGATCAGATCGCTGATGAGTTGAATGATCAGGCCAAATTCTCCCAAGTCCGTCTGGTCAGTAAGGATTGTCACCCTTCTGAAGCACCATGGGTAGCACACTCCACTGCTGAAATTATGCAACCGGTCTCCGGTGATTATCCGAACCTGGATATCAAATGGCCGCCGCACTGCATTGTTGAAACCGAGGGAAACCGATTGATTCCCGGATTGCCGAATGAAGCAGATTACGCTCTGGTAATTGAGAAGGGAAAAGATCCGCTGATGCATCCTTACGGAGCCTGCTATCAGGATTTAGCTGAAACCATCAGCACCGGAGCCATCGAATGGCTAAGAAAACAGGAGATTGATACTGTTCTTCTGGGCGGTCTGGCGACTGACTATTGCGTCAAGACCACGGGCTTGCAATTATTGCGAGCTGGCTTTCGGGTGATTGTCAATCTGGCCGGTTGCCGTGGAGTTGCAAAGAAAACCAGTCAACAGGCGATTGAGGAGCTGCACGCTACCGGCGCTGAATTTATTGATTCCAGCAAAGAACTGGTTCTGATATGAGATCAAAACCACTTGATCGCTGGTTGATCGACAGTCTGCTGGATACTGATCTGTACAAGATCACCATGTTGCAGGCCTTTTATCATGCTCCTGAATTTCGTGCCGTCGATGTTGAATGGAAGTTTGCCTGTCGTAACCGCAACGGTTTCGATTTAGCCGCACTGATTCCTGAAATCCGGCGTCAACTGGAACACGTCTGTACCCTGTCATTTGCCGATGGTGAGTTGGCTTATCTGGCAGACTTTCCCTTTATAAAAACCAATTTCATCGAATTTTTACGCATCTTTCGATTGGATATGCGCTTTGTAGAATTGCAGGCGCAAGGGGCAGATCTTGATCTCCGTTTTCGGGGTCCATTGATTCATGTGACCCTGCTGGAAATCTACTCTCTGGCAATTATCAGTGAGCTGCATACAATTTCTCATTGCAACGGTATTGATTTGGACATAGCACGAGAAAAATTGTCTGGTAAAATCGCTTTGTTGGAACAGCAGAAGGATCTGGCGGATTTTTCTTTTGCCGATTTTGGAACCAGACGCAGAGCCAGTAAAATTTGGCAGGAAGAGGTATTAACCACCCTGCAAAAAGATTTACCGGATTATTTTTCTGGAACCAGCAATCTTTACTTTGCCAAAAAACTCAAGTTGATGCCAATCGGTACTATGGCTCATGAATGGTTTCAAGGCTGGCAGGCGATCACCCGGTTGTCAGATGCTCAAAAAGCCGCCCTTGAGGGTTGGGTGCGCGAGTATCGGGGGCGTTTGGGGATTGCCCTGACCGATTGTTATTCGATGGATTCCTTTGCCCGTGATTTTTCCGACCCCTACTTTGGTAAGCTCTACGATGGCCTGCGCCACGATAGCGGCTCCCCATTTAAGTGGGGTGAGAAGGCGATTGCAATGTATCGGGATATGGGAATTGATCCGTTGACGAAAACTCTGGTTTTCAGCGATGGCCTGACCTTTCAACGGATGATTGAAATTTATCGATATTTCAATGGTCGAGCTAAGGTGTCCTTTGGGATTGGCACCAATCTGACCAATGATGTTGGCAACCAGCCCCTTGATATGGTGATCAAACTGGTTGCGGCCAATGGGAAGCCGGTCGCTAAAATATCTGATGAACCGGGGAAAAGTATGTGTGAAGATCCGGAGTATCTGCGCTATCTGGGATCTGTTTACGGGATTAACCGGGAATCGACTTGACCGAGTTGTCTCAGCCTTGTTCAAACTAATACTATTCGGAGTATCGGGTGAAAAAGTACAATGTAATAGTTATTGGTGGTGGCCCAGCGGGAATTTTTGCCGCTGGTTTTGCCGCACTGCAGGGAGCAAAGGTTCTTCTGCTGGAAAAGAATCGGCGGTGTGGAGCCAAGCTTCTCATTACCGGTAAGGGGCGTTGCAATGTCACTAATGCTGAAGAAGATCCGCGTAAATTCAGTACATTTTTTGGCCGCAATGGAAAATCACTGCTGACCGCTCTTTATGCCTTTGGTGTGACCGATACCAGCAGTTTTTTTGCGCAGCGAGGGCTACTATTAAAGATTGAACGGGGGGGGCGGGTTTTCCCGGAAAAAGGGAAAGCCAGCGATGTGCAGAAAGTTTTGGATCGCTTTATTGGTGAATCTGAAGTGGAGCTACTCACCTCATGCACGGTGCGAAAACTGCACAGTGAAGGGGGAATACTGTCTTCGATTGATACTTCTGCGGGTCAATTTTCTGCTGATCGCTTCATTATTGCGACGGGTGGGTTATCCTATCCAGAAACTGGCTGTACGGGTGATGGTTATCGCTGGGCGGAGCAAACCAACCACTTGCTGATTGCACCGGAACCGGCACTGGTTCCAATTCATCTGACTGAAAGTTGGACACGCGAGCTCTGTGATATCAATTTAAAAAATATCCAGATTTCAGTTCAGCAAAATGACAAAATACTGACCACCCGTTTTGGCGAAGCATTTTTTACCCGAACCGGCATTGGCGGACCGATTATTCTGGATATGAGTGCACAAATCCGGGATGCTTTAAAAAAGGGGGCGGTTGAGCTCCTTCTTGACCTGAAGCCAGCCGTAACAGTTGACCTGTTTGACAAGCGGCTCCAACGGGAATTGGCTGCTCACAGTAATAAAATTTTTCGTAAATCCCTGGGTAATCTTCTCCCCAAAGATATGATCCCGCTGTTTATCCGTCTATCAGAGATTGATCCAGAGAAAAAATGCCATTCGGTAACAAAAACTGAGCGGATCAATCTTTTGTCACTGTTTAAAAAACTGAGACTAGAAGTCAGCGGTGTTGATGGTTACAGAAAAGCGATCGTAACTTCGGGGGGTGTTTCTCTGCAGGATATTGATATGCGCAGCATGCGATCGAAGCAGATCTCAAATCTCTACTTTGCCGGTGAAATGATCGATCTTGATGGACCAACCGGTGGCTATAATTTGCAGCTTTGTTGGTCAACAGGCTATCTGGCCGGAGTGAGTGCGGCTGGAAGTTAATTTCTACATTAATCTGGCGGGAATTGACCAAGAGTCAATTACTCCAGGAAGTTACAACAGTTTTATTTTGGTATAGCCAAGTTTTCTAAACGATCTTTATGGAGTCAAGCGTAGAAAATCTTGCTTTTCGGCATCGGGGGTGATAAATATATCCGCCGCAGTCAGATAAATAATGTCGGGGCGTAGCGCAGCCTGGTAGCGCACCTCGTTCGGGACGAGGGGGTCGGAGGTTCAAATCCTCTCTCCCCGACCAGAAAGGGCCCAAACGGGCCCTTTTGGCTTTTAGGGGTTATCCTGCACCTGATGAGCGGCGTGCGCATCCTCGGGGGTCGGGCCAAGGGCCGGCGGCTTCTCGTGCCCGCCTCCGCGCGGCCCAGCCCGGTGCGGCTCAGGAAGGCCCTTTTCGACTACCTGCGGAGCCGTTATCCGGTGCCCGGCCGGTTCCTCGACCTTTACGCCG
>JAKIUD010000122.1 GCA_021647765.1 Desulfuromusa sp.
CTCTGTTGCCAGAACGCCGCTCTCTTGAGCTACCGGGGCGTACGGATAATTCCCCGGACGGGACTTTAACCCATGTGATATCCAACTGTTACTGCGAACGGACACTCCCCACATTAACCAAGTTGTAGTAGTTTTACCATCATCTCAATACTAAGATCCTGTAATTACTTGATAGTTTCAAGTCCGCTAATCAGGGACAGCCCCCGATGGTGCTGGGGACAGTCCCTGATTAGCTAACAGTTGTTTTGAATAGTGTCGAGATTCTTTACACAGGCCGATGCACTTTTTCCATTTGTTGATTTTATCGATCACAAGCATTGACACGAGGTCACGGGTTGAGGACAATCTGATATAAGTAATGTAGCTTTGTAAATAAGGAGTCCGTATTGAACCAATTTAGCCAGACTGAACCCATTGTTGTCCTCGACTTCGAAACCACTGGCCTCTACCCGGATAACGGGGATCGGGTGATTGAGATCGGGGCAGTATTGCTGCGCAATCAGGAAATTGTTGACCGCTTTCAGAGCCTTGTCAATCCTGGATTTTTCGTTAACCGTGAGATAGAAAACATCACCGGAATTACCAATGCCATGCTGGGTGAAGCCCCCCCTGCCCTGGAGGTGATGGAAAAGTTTCTAAAGTTTATCGACACTCACCCGCTGGTGGCTCACAACGCTTCATTCGACCGGTCGTTTCTGGAGACTGAATTAGGTCATTTCGGCAAAAAACGCCCATTGAATTTCGGCTGCACGTTGCGAGTTGCCCGAAGGCTCTACCCGGATGTGATGAATTACAAGCTTGAAACCCTGATGCGTTATAAAAATTTATCGGTTAATGGCCAATTTCACCGAGCACTGGCGGATGCGGGAATGGCGGCGCAGCTCTGGGTTAAACTCATTGAGGATTTAAAAGAACAGTTTGGTTTCGAACATGTTTCTTTTGATTTGATGAAAAGAATTGGCAAAATGAATAAGGACAATGTGTCTGCCCTACTCCAGAAAGAGGCTGAAGAATTGCGAACACAGAAGGTTGATACCACCGGGAATCTTTTTGGATAAATAAACAGTCCATTCAGCAAAATCGAAGGCTGTTCCGAATAGAGCTTATTGCAGTAAACTTGGGACTGTCCCCAGCACCATCGGGGGCTGTCCCGAAGTTTACGATCCATGAAACTGTGGTGGTTCGCACCGCAAAAGCCTGGGACAGCCCCCGATAAGACTGGGGACAGTCCCGGATTTGCTGCCAGCGGCTCTTATGTCTAGCGCCATTCGGGACTGTTCCGAGTTTACTGACAAATGTTGAATTGTTACCGGAAAGCAAGGAATAGTAGATGAAAATCAGTATCGAATATTGTAATCAGTGAGGCTATCGCCCTCGTGCTGTCAGTCTGGCAGACAAAATAGAAAAACAATTTCCCGTAAAAATAGAATTTATCCCTTCCAGCGGTGGAGTTTTTGAAGTCGTTGTGGATGAGAAATTGATCTATTCAAAAAAAGCGACAGGTGAATTCCCTGCCGAAGGGATGATTTTGGACATGCTGGGCGAAGGTTAAACCTAACGATTTGAACCCGTAAACCCGGGACAGCCCCCGATAGTGCTTTCAGCCAGTCCTGGGTTTACTATACAGACTGATTCACAGCCAGTTGCCAAAACGACTTCACCACCGATTTCTGCAAATTTCGTTTACTGGAACACAGCCCCACCACATAAGGTTCCAACTGTGGGGTTCGATCCAAGACAACCACATCATCATGAAACGGACTGCGATCAAGAACCAGTTGTGGAACAATCCCGACACCACCACCAAGGTGAACCATAGGGATGATTGCTTCATTGCCGGACACTTCGGTACTGATATCTGGAACAATATGATTCTTTTTCAGCCATTTATCCAGTCGCCGTCGGGACAATCCAGTCTGGGGGAGCACCAAAGGGATTTGAGCTAAATTGAGAGCTTCATCACCACGTTGACTGATCGATACCGCCAACTCTTTTCCGGCAATAAACACCAGCGGCGTTGTCATAATCGGTAAAAATTCAATCCCCGCACTCCGGCGATCCGGGACAGCGGCAACTGCAATATCGATCTCCCCCGTTTCAACCTGAGCCACAGCCGCTTCTGCAGCACCAGTGTGGAGTTCCAATTGAACCTCAGGATAAGCCTTGCGATACGCCTCCAACAGGTCGGGAAGTAGACTGTAAACGGCCGTAATCGAGGCATAAAGAGAGATATTTCCTGAAACAGGATGACGACCCGCCATCGAGGCTCGACAGCTCTCAAAATCACGGATAGCTTGCCGGGCATAGATCCGAAACTGTTCACCGGCAGGAGATAATTGAACCGTTCTATTATCCCGGATAAACAGGATCTGTCCCAATTGTTCCTCCAACCTTTGTATTGTACGAGTCAGTGCTGACGGACTTAAGTTGCAGGCTTGACTGGCACGACCAAAATGGAGGAGATCTGCCGTTGTTAAGAATATTTTGAGTTCCTGAATATCCATAGTTCACCCTGAATTAGTACTAAGTTAAGCAACTTCATAGTAATCTCGGGACTGTCCCCAGCCTCATCGGGGACTGTCCCAAGAGTTTACGAGCCACGAAAAGCCGCTGTGGTGCGCATCGCAAAAGCGGGACAGCCCCCGGTGGTGCTGGGGACAGTCCCGCTTTTGCTGCACTACTTTTCATACAAATATTATTTCAATTTACGCAACACAATATACATAATAAATCAATTTACGCAATATTAAGTTTCGGCTATTGTCTGCAGCATCCACTTTTACCTGCCATCTCACACATTCATAAATAAAGGGAGAAATCACCATGGGTCAAAACTATTTCAATTCACTATCATTCAGCCGTAAGTTACAAGAACTGGGAACCTGTTATTTCATGGACAGCAGTGAATTTAACGGGGTTGAATACCTCAAAGGAAAAAAGATCGTCATTGTTGGTTGCGGCGCTCAAGGGCTGAACCAGGGTCTGAACATGCGTGACAGTGGTTTAGATATCTCTTATGCCCTGCGTAAAGTTGAGATTGATGAAAAACATATCTCCTGGCAGAACGCTACCGATAACAACTTTGAGTTTGATACCATCGAAAACATGGTGCCCAAAGGGGATCTGGTTCTGAATCTGACCCCGGATAAATATCACTCTCCGGTAGTTAACCATATTATGCCGCTGATGAAAAAAGGTGCTTGTCTCTCTTATTCTCACGGGTTTAACATCGTTGAAGAAGGGATGCAGATCCGTGAGGATCTGACCGTTATCATGGTTGCCCCTAAATCCCCCGGGTCAGAGGTTCGTGCCGAGTATCTGCGCGGTTTCGGCGTCCCGACTCTGATTGCCGTCCACAGCGAAAATGACCCTAACGGTGACGGGCTGGATATTGCCAAGGCGTACTGTTGCGGCACCGGCGGAGACAAAGCCGGGGTGCTCATGTCGTCATTTGTCGCTGAAGTGAAATCAGACCTGATGGGCGAGCAAACCATCCTCTGCGGTATTCTGCAGACCGGTTCTATACTTTTCTACAACAAAATGGTTGCTTCCGGTATTGAGTCTGGCTACGCCTCCAAGTTGGTTCAATATGGTTGGGAAACCGTCACTGAAGCACTTAAACATGGTGGGGTCACCAACATGATGGATCGCCTCTCCAACCCGGCCAAAATTATTGCTTTTGAACTGGCTGAAGAGTTGAAAGAGCTGATGGGACCACTCTTCCAGAAACATATGGATGACATCCTCTCCGGAGAGTTCTCCAAGACGATGATGGAAGACTGGGCCAACAACGATGCTGACCTGCTGCGCTGGCGAGAAGAGACCAACAATGAACCCTTCGAGCAGTCTGAAGCACAAGCTGCAGAGATTCCTGAGCAGGAATACTTTGACAACGGGATTCTGATGATTGCCATGGTCAAAGCTGGCGTGGAAATGGCTTTTGATACGATGGTGGCTGCTGGAATTAAAGAAGAATCTGCCTACTACGAATCGCTCCATGAGACGCCCCTGATTGCCAACGTCATCGCCAAGAAAAAACTCTACGAAATGAATAAGGTTATTTCTGATACCGCCGAATACGGCTGCTATCTGTTTGCCCATGACTGTGTTCCGCTGTTAAAGGATTTTATGGATCATGTGGATACTGCCGTGATCGGCAAGGGGCTGGATTTGAAAGACACTGGTGTCGACAATCAGATGCTGGTTAAAGTCAATGCTGAGATCCGCAATACTCTAGTTGAAGAAGTTGGTGAAGTTTTGCGGGAAACAATGGAGGGGATGAAAGCCATCATTTAAAAAATTCTTCCAATAAGTTGCGCTGAGAGACTAAGGATGGTATTCTTAGTACCACAAACATAGCGAAGGGAGGGAAACATGATTGTTTCTGAGCCACCGCAGTATTGTTTAGCAACATGACGAGTGAAGATACAGGAATTTAATATTAATACCAATATGGACAAAAAAGCCTCGGTGAAAACCGGGGCTTTTTTGTGACCTCATATTCAGCATACACAGTAAAAATCTGCTACAATTATCTTAATTCGTAACTATCAGCACATTTGTTAGTAAAACCGGGACTGCGCTAGTTTAAGCAATTTTGTAGTAATCTCGGGACTGTCTCCAGCACCATCGGGGGCTGTCCCAAGAGTTTACGAGCCACGAAGAACTGTGGCGGTCCGCACCGCAAAAGCCTAGGACAGCCCCCATGCGGGGACAGTCCCGTATATGGTCTCCCCCTTAATTGCAAGGTTTTTTTGTCAATGATAACAGGGACAGGATTGCTGCCGTATATCCGGTCTCTTTATGAGAGATTTTATGATCTCTCGGACCTCGATGAAATCTGCGCGTATCGTCCTTATCGAATTTTCGGTCTCAACGACCTTCGGGACT
>JAKIUD010000123.1 GCA_021647765.1 Desulfuromusa sp.
GAACAAAACCAGTGCTGGAGCAATTCGAAAATCTTTTGCAACATGCTGTCGGTACTCAGTTACGAAGAACTATTTGGGGCGGTATTACTCAACCGCAGCCTTTTTATTGTGGATAGAACCGTTTTTTATTTGAACCCTTAAAAAGATTTACCTCTGTGTCTCAATGACTCTGTGATAAAACTCTTGGACAGTTCAATCAACTGATCCTGATTTCAAGCAACCCCAATCAACTTGTTCCGCTGAAATGTCGCATTTAACGATGCATCGATAATACATTCATAGTTTTCTATCCGGGCAACCAAAAGAGCATTAAGAGAATCTATAAAATCGATATTTGCGCTAGCCCGATTATGATTCTGCTTGGTCAACCGAACCCGTATTTCGACGCCACTTTCAGGGAACTTCTGTTGATATTGCCGATAGCGCCCGACAAAAACAGGTAAAGACCCAGCCTTGTATTGTTCAAAACTCCACAAAATCAACATTTGGAAACTACTGTCCAACGCCAGAGGATCAGCAAACCAGGAGTTGCGCAAAGGGTGTTCAATCCACTGGTTTGGCAATGGTGCCGGATTGACCAGTGCGCTGATCCCATCAGCAGAGGAACCGATGATTTCACGGATGCCATGAAAATCATTCCCATGGAAAAGACGTTCGGGTTGATAAACTTCACTGATTGGATGAGGATAATCCGGCAAATCCAACTTCGCCTTAGCCACTTTTCGCTCAGGTAAGCGGGAGGCAAGAACAATTCTTGCCCGGGCATGAGCGATCGGCTGACCATTTTTATCAACTCCAGAGAGTTCAACGGGAACAACATGAACACCATCACCCTTAATTGCTTTACCAGTCATCACCTGTAGAGTGACGCTTTGTCGCAGTTCGAGGGTAACCCCCTTAAGGATGCGTAAATCGTTGAATCCCTGAAAGGTTAACCCCGGATTATTGTGGATCGCACCATGAGCCAACCACTCGATAATAATGGCCATCGGCAAAACCGCTTTACCATCGATAACGTGTGACTTTAAAAATGGAAACTGTTCAATATCAAGATCCAGATCAAATGCTTTGGAGACACAGATGTTTTGTGGTGGTTCGGGTAACTCTTCAAGCGTGTCTGCACCATCACCACCAGAAATAATCAGTTCAACCGGACCACCCGGAGGGGTTGAAAGTTCGTTAATCAGATAATCAGCCCCAGCTTGCAAAGCAATGACATCAATCCCCTCCTGGGCAAAAACCTTTTTCAGCGCTGGAGTCACCATTCCCCCGTCCCAGGGACCCCAGTTCAATGAAAGAACCCGACAATCAGGCCGCAATTCAGCTTGCTGATCAGCAATTTTATTGAGAACTTCATTAGCAACGGCATAGTCAACCTGTCCGATTCTGCCGAAACGCCCTGTTGAAGAGGAAAACATCACTATAAATTTCAGATTATCCTCATCAACAGCATCAAGGAGTGCCCGTAAACCATCGACTTTGGTTGAATAAACCTGCTCAAACTGCTCTGCGGTTTTCTCTATGATCAACTTATCTGCCAACACTCCGGCACCATGAATCAATCCTCTGACCGGACCATATTGCTGGCGCATTTCATCAAGGACTGAACTGAGTTCTTGCGCATCACGCAGATCGACAGAACGATAAATTGCCGTCCCGCCAGATTTAAGAATTCGCTCCAGAGTTGTCCGGATCTCCCGTGCCGCTATTAACTGTTTATATTGACGAGCCACATCCAGCGGCTTCAAAGGGACTTCCGATTGAGCGACCAGGGCTTTTTTTATCTCCCCTTCATCTTGAAGATCAACCAACCAGGCAGGCTCGTTCTCAGGAGCCGGAGTCCGCCCTAACAGTAACAAAGTGGCTTGAGTTGCTGTACTAAGAGTAATAGCGACTTCCGCCGTGACCCCACGAGCGCCACCACTGACGACAACCAAATCTCCGGCCTGAATCGGCACATTAGCAATAACTCCATTAAGTGGCTCTGAAACCAGCTCAAGAGCATGAAGTCCCTGAGTACTGATCCCGACTTCAACCGGACTTGTTGTAAATATTTCATCAACAATCGCAGTCGCAGTGGGCAGAATTTCCATCCCCATTGCCAGATCGAGAGCTTTGCAATGGATTGTCGGCCACTCTAATGCAGCAGTCTTGCTCAATCCAGCTAAACCTCCGGAGAGTGAATCATTGATTGTTCCTGTCATACCAAGGCCAAAATAACCATCCAGCCGCGACACAGTCGCAAAAAATGCACCACCGGATTCTGCACTCAGGTGTAATGCCGGTTCCACTTTCTGCAGCAACTTAAATGCATTGAGGAGAAACAGATCATCTGCTCCCTGCAATGGTGCAAGGATAACCAACCCGGCCAAACTCTCAGGTAAGACAATAGAGTCAATATCTGCTATAGAAACTTTACGCGTTATCAACTGGTGATCTATCAAGCGAGAGCAGACAGAATCAGCTAAAGTTGAACCATCATCGGTAATCCAGACTTCTTCTCCAATGGCAAATTTAAATTCTTTGGCAGCTCTTTTTTGCGGTAAAGAAACTGAGTGCAAGACCTGCCTTATGATCCCTTTGGCAGCAGCAGGTTCACGATGACTTGTCTCAATTCCGTCTTCCTTTGATCCCGATATACTGGCAAGGAAGTCGACAATTTGTCCCACTGTCTGCAAGGTACCAAGATGCTCGGGCTTGATCGCCGGAGCCCCTGGCAAACGCTCTTGCAAGGCTGAGAGAATTTCAACCCGTTTGATCGAATCAATGCCCAGATCGGTATCGAGTGCCATATTGAGTTCCAGCATGTCAACGGGATAACCGGTCTTCTCGGCAATCACATCCAATAAAACTGTCGAAACTTGCTGCCGATCAACTTGTCCCAGTTGTGGTAGTTCCGTCGGTGCCGCTGTGACATTCTGTCGATTTTCTTTACACAGATGATCGATAATTTGTCCCAATGTCTGCAGCACACCCAAATCTTCAGGGCGAACTGCTGGTAAATCAGGTAACTGCTCCTGTAGCGCGGAGAGGATTTCAACCCGTTTGATCGAATCGATCCCCAGATCGGTATCGAGTGCCATTTCCAGCTCCAGCATCTCAACTGGATATCCGGTCTTTTCAGAGACCACATTTAACAGGGTGGCTGAAACAGCCTCCTGGTCGACCTGACTATTTTGTGGTGGAGCTGGAGTCTTCGGGATACTTTGTGAACCACCCTGACAGAGATGATCGATAATTTGTCCCAAGGTTTGCAGCACTCCAAGATCTTCAGGGCGAACCGCAGGCAGATCTGGTAGTTGTTCTTGCAGAGCAGAGAGTATTTCGACCCGCTTGATCGAATCAATTCCCAGGTCGGTATCGAGCGCCATCTCCAGTTCCAGCATCTCCACCGGATAGCCGGTTTTTTCAGACACAACTCCCAGTAATACAGCTGAAACCTGATCCTTATCAGCACTGCTTGCAGCTTCTTGAACGACAACTGCACCTGACATGCCAGTACTCAGATGATCGACAATCTGCCCCAAAGTTTGTAAGGCTCCAAGATCCTCAGGGCGAATAGTTGGAGCGGCTGGCAATTTTTCCTGCAACGCAGAGAGAATTTCAACCCGCTTGATCGAATCAATCCCCAGATCGGTATCAAGTGCCATATTGAGTTCCAACATTTCAACGGGATAACCAGTCTTCTCAGCAATAATTTCAAGCAGCTGGGAAGCGATATTGGTGTTACCGCTGGATACGACAGGTTCAGATATGGAAACAGTGGCGCTGGGGACTGGTTGAGGTTGAGCCACTGGTTCAGATATCGGAGCACTGCTTGGCAGGGTGGCAGGAATTACTGCTGTACCAGCGGCTCCCTGTAATAACTGCCGCTGCTGTTCCACCAGCTGCATGAAGGATTTAGTCGCGTGTTGCTGCCCTTCAAGAAACTGTTGGTGCAGTTTTGAAGTTTGTTCCTGTAACGATTGTAACGCCTGCATACTCTGTTGGGTGATCCGCAGTGCCTCCTGCAAACTACAGCAAGAAGCCGCTTGGGTGGCAGTTACCGAAACAACTTTGTTTGCAGTCATCGTCGGAGTGGACATTTCCGCCTGAGCAATCGACGCAACTACAGGGGGTTTCTTTATTTGCAAAGGGGGTCGTTTCTCTGGTTTTTTATAATAATTGGCGCCACAGATAGAGACAGTAAGACCCTTTTTTTTCTGTGCTGCAGGTTGAGTGGCAGCAAAATCTTCATCCCAGAGGGTCAATTGCACCGCTTCACCAAGCACCGCTAGTTTAGCCAGAGTTCTTGCCAGATCATGACTTCCCGACCGTCTGCCATTAGAAGAATCGAGAGCAATCGCCTGATAATCTCGATCACCAAGGATCGCCTTAACCATCCCGGTCAAACGTCCACCAGGACCGACCTCGACAAAAGTTCTGACCCCGGCTTGATACATCGATTCAATTTCGGCGACAAAATCAACCGGGCTCGCCAATTGTTTTGTCAGCAGCTCCCTGACTTCGGTTGCGGTAGCAGGATAAACTTTGCCTGTCGTATTGGAATAAACATTTTTCCGGGGATCACTGAAGTTAACTGTGCGTAGTTTTTCTGCAAAGGGTTGAGCTGCATCGGCAATCAGCTTGCTGTGGAAAGCCGCAGCAACAGCCAGTTGCTTATTACTGATCCCTTTTTGATCAAGCTTCTCAATCGCAGTTTCAATCTCTTTCGTTGCACCGGAAAGAACTGCCTGTTCCGGAGTATTACGATTAGCAAGAACCAGATCGAGACCCTCTTCCCGCAAAAATTTTTCAACGTCCGCTAACGGTGCAGAAACAGCCACCATCGAACCACGATCCCCAGCACCAGCGGCCATTAACTCACCACGCAATCGAG
>JAKIUD010000037.1 GCA_021647765.1 Desulfuromusa sp.
GCGCCTTCATCGGGAAACCTATTGCGAAACTGATTTAGATTCATGGATATACCTCCTTGTGGAGCTATTATCCATCACAACAATGTCAGACTATGTCACATCCACCTTTGTTTGGTGGATAGAACCGTATTCTTATTATCTGTTCGGAGGAAAAAATTGACAGATTTATCGACAACCAGCAACGATTATACGTCCCTACGTGTGGATGATAAAGAAATTGTTCTCGTTGGTACCGCTCACATTTCACAAGACTCAGTGGAAACTGTCATTCGTACAATTGATGACGTGCTTCCTGACACTGTGTGTGTCGAATTGGATGTCCAGCGCTATCAATCATTGATCAATGAAAAAGGATGGGAATCTCTTAACTTAAAAGACCTTATCAAGAAAAAACAGGTTCCTTTTCTGCTGACCAATCTGGCACTTTCATCCTATCAAAAACGGATGGGATTACATACCGGGGTTAAGCCGGGTGCTGAATTAGCCGCAGCGGCTCGAACCGCAGAAGAACGGGGAATGGAAGTTGAACTGGTTGATCGGAATATTCGTACCACGCTACTGCGAGTCTGGCGAAAAACCGGGCTATGGAACAAGATGAAAGTAATGGCAGCGCTGTTCGGGAGTTTGTTTGAAAAACAGGAACTAAACGAAGAAGAGCTCGCCAAGTTACGTGAAAATGATACACTGTCAGGAATGCTTGATGAGATGGGCAAACTCCTCCCTTCAGTCAAGCAAATCCTGGTTGATGAACGTGATACTTACATGGCCTACCATATCCGCAACGCCCCAGGAGAAAAAATCCTCGCAGTTGTCGGGGCAGCTCACCTTCCTGGAATTATTCGTCAGTTGCAAGGGGATGAAATCGACCCTGAAACAATTGCTGAGATATCCACCATCCCCCCAAAAACAACTTTTTCTAAAATAATTCCATGGTTGATTCCAGGAATCGTGGTAGCACTATTTATTGGTGGCTTTTTTTTCGGTAATCGTGACCAATTAGCCAATGCAGCCACAGCCTGGATTCTTGCGAACGGGCTCTTTTCTGCGCTGGGGGCGCTGTTGGCTCTTGGACATCCAGTCACCATTATCAGTGCTTTTGTTGCTGCCCCAATCACTTCACTCAACCCGACCATTGGTGCTGGATTTGTTACTGGGTTAGTACAATCTTTTATTGCCCCACCAACAGTCCATGACATGGAACATGTTGGTGAAGATTTGATGACATTTAAAGGTTGGTGGCAAAACCGCCTGGCCAGAGTATTATTAGTTTTTCTCTTTTCGTCCATCGGTTCATCCATCGGTACCTTTGTTGCGCTAGGCTGGCTGAAAAATCTATTTTAATCTAGGCAACCTACGCCATTTAACAGGAGCTTCATTTTGAACGCATATCACCGCAAGCAGCAGTTTTTTCTCAAATCCTCACTGCGTGGAAATACTCTCGTCCAAATACTCATTTACGCCAACCTTATCCTTTTCACCCTGATGGTTCTCCATGGCACCATTCTTGGTTTTGGTATGCAGGCAATTATGCGTCCATCCCCGCAACTGTTGGTTCATTGGGGAGGACAGTACTGGCCGATGGTTCTGGAAAATGGTGAGTGGTGGCGCTGTATTACCTATGCTTTTACTCACGGCGGTCTGATCCACCTGGGATTCAACATGGTTGTCCTTTACCAGGTTGGTCCTCTATTGGAATCTGAAATTGGTTGGACTCGCCTCCTGACTGTTTATACTTTTGCAACTCTCATTGCTACCGTCGCTGGTCTTTTTTGGCACCCTGTTACCGTCGTGATTGGCGCATCTGGAGCAATCTTTGGTTTGATTGGATTCTCTGTCAGTTATTACCATCGGGTTGGTGGTAGCATCGGTATTCAACGCCGTAATTTTATGTTTCAGTGGGCTTTGATGGCTTTTATTTTCGGTTTTATTGTTGGTGCTGATAACGCTGCCCATTTTGGTGGTGCAATTGCGGGAGCTGCTCTTGGTTGGTTTATGCCAGTCAGTGTCCGTGATCAACGTAAAACAGAAAAACTATTTAAAGGGATTGCCATTATCTGCGCCCTGATAACCATCGTCAGCATTGCCTTCATCCCAATTTCCTGGTTCATAAGTTAGGAAAACTTCTATGGCCAGAGATAAAGTTCCTGCAACTCCAGCGATCCGGTTATTAAAACAGCACAAAGTTAAGTTTATCCCCCGTTTCTATAAATATGAGGACAGAGGGGGGACAAAAACCAGCTCCAGAGAATTGCAAGTCGATGAGCATGAGGTGATCAAGACTCTGGTGATGGAGGATGAGCAGCAGCGCCCATTTATCGTGCTGATGCACGGTGATTGCGAAGTCTCGTTGAAGCACCTGGCACGCCAGTTGAGGGTTAAAAAAATTACCACATGTTCAGTAGCTAAAGTCGATAGCCTGACCGGATATCAAACCGGAGGGATTTCCCCCTTTGGCACCCGTCAACCCTTGCCGATTTTTATGGAAGAAACTATCGGAAAACTTGACAGATTGCTTATCAATGGCGGTCGTCGCGGATTGCTGATAGAAATAGCTCCAGAAATCCTGACCGATATTCTTAACCCGACACCAGTATCTGTCGCCATTTAATCTGGAGGCAATTCATGATCGACTCACGCCATACTGAAGCTGCCGAGGAAATTCGTCATGCCAATGCCTTGGTGATTACTGCTGGAGCTGGCATGGGCGTTGATTCAGGGCTGCCAGACTTTCGTGGCAATCATGGATTCTGGAACTCTTACCCCATGTATGAGCGCTTGGGACTCAGTTTTATTCAAGCCGCTAACCCCGAACATTTTGAAGATGATCCCCATTTTGGTTGGGGCTTCTACGGTCACCGTACCAATCTATACCGTGAAGCTATTCCCCATTCCGGCTTTCGAATACTTCTGGATTGGATCAAAAACTTTGATCTCGATTATTTTGTCGCCACATCAAATGTCGACGGACAGTTTCAGAAAGCCGGGTTCCCTGAAGATCGGATTCTTGAAGTCCATGGTTCAATCCATCATTTACAATGCACCGTTCCCTGTCATCACAATATCTGGCCAAATGAGGCTGTGTACGACATTGATGAGACAACTATGCGCGCAAAAAATGTCCCCACATGCCCAAAATGCCAACGTGTAGCAAGACCCAATATTCTGATGTTTGGAGATTATTCGTGGTTATCTAAACGCTCTGCTATTCAGGAAGAAAATTTTGACGATTTCTTACAACATAATAAAAACAATCCAATGGTTGTGATTGAAATTGGTGCCGGATCAGCCATACCAACAATTCGCCACCTCAGTGAACAACTGGGGCAACAACAACAGACAAATGTGATAAGGATCAACCCCCGCGAGCCACAAATCAGAGCCCCACATCTCTCCTTTTCTGGAGGTGCTGTTGAGATATTAAGTCAAATCCAGGATAGTTTGAAATAATATCAATGGATTATATCTCTATACCAGAAAGTTAAGATAACAAATTTACTAATTATTTGCGTTGACAAAAGTTTAATATAATGTGAATATACCAATCATTAGTAATGCGAGGAGAATCCGTATGGCTTTAGTCTAAAAACAGCTGGCAACAAATACGGGGCTGTCCCAGGCTTTTGCGACGTGAACCACCGCGGTTCTTCGTGGCTCGTAAACTTTCTGGACAGTCCAGAGATTAACTTAATCCAGTACCAATCGGGGGAATCTTTCAACCTTTCAAAAACCTGACTGCGAGAAATCAACTATGGCCAGAAAAAAAATGGGTGAAATCCTGATTGACAACGAAGTTATCTCTCAGAATGATTTAGAACAGGCTCTACTCAGACAAAAAGGAACCAACAAACCAATTGGAAAAATCCTTGGAGATATGGAAGTTATCCTTGAAGAGGATGTCGCGAAAGCACTTTCTACTCAGTTCGGCTTTCCCTATGTAAAAAGGTTTTCCAGGCACAAATTTCCACAAAATGTTCTCGATAAAATTGAGACAGAATCAGCCCTGGCTCATCTTATTTTCCCGTTAAAGATTGACAATAAAACTCTCTATCTGGCGATGTCGAACCCTCTGGATATGGCTCTACAGAGCGATCTCTCTTTTAAATTGGCAATGCGTATCTCACCCTGCGTTGCAACCCCGGATGAAATCAAAGCAGCAATCAAAAAACACTATCTCGCTGAAATTCCAGAAGACCAAGAGAACTCTACTCAGATTATCCTCCTGGTGGACAATCAGGATATTGCCTTAAATGCCGCAGAAGCGGCTCTTAAAAAAGGGGGGTACTCGATCTATAAAGCTCAAAATGGGGCTGAAGGATTAAAAATTGCGACTCAGCTCAAACCTCATCTGATCATTACCGATATCGTCATGCCACGAATGGATGGTATTGAAATGTTCAGAGCACTAAAGACCAACGGTGAAATTGGCAATATTCCGGTCATTGCCCTCTCTGCAAAAACAGCAGCAGAGGAAGAGTATAAATTGTTGGAGATGGGTTTCTTTGATTTTATTGCAAAACCAATCAACCCGACCCGACTATTAGCCAGAGTGAGAAGAGCCCTTAGAGATGATAATCAAAAATAGCATAAAGCTTAAAAGCTATTTTGTAGCAATCTCGGAACCGTCCCGAATGGCGCTAGTTCAAGCAGTATTGCAGTGAACTCGGGACTGTCCCCAGCTCCATCGGGGGCTGTCCCAAGAGTTTACGAGCCATGAAACTGTGGTGGTTCGCACCGCAAAAACCTGGGACAGCCCCATGCGGGGACAGTCCCGATTTTGCTGCTAGCGACCTTTCAGCTAGCGACATTCAGGGTTCTCCCTCTTAATATTTATGGCTGAAAATTACGATTCAGAAGCCAGAAAACGGACTCATTTCAGAGCGGATCAGGCTCAATTTAATTGCTTAAATTTTATGCAAAGAGGAAAAAGGCAAGTCATCATAGGGATTATATTTGCCTGATAACCAGTTTTACACAGTGCTATCCACAGCATCTGTTCACAGTTTCCACTAATTGGAAATATCGCTATAATTTAAACTGCTTAAACAATAACAAACACAATCTTATTAACTCTAATCAACACCACAATCAGCTGGATCACCATTCAATTTGGCCAAAGCATGCGGAAGAACCGGTAACAGCACGGCAAAATTTTCTCGAGCCGCCCGAGGGCTGCCAGGCAGGTTGATAATCAAGGTTTTCTGCCGTACCCCGACCAAAGCTCGGGACAGCATGGCACGGGGGGTCTTGCCCATACTGGCAGCCCGCATTGCTTCCGCCATACCGGTCACTTGATAATCCAGAACAGCTTCAGTCGCCTGAGGGGTAACATCTCTTGGGCTCAGACCTGTACCACCCGTTGTCAGAATAACATTGAGGTTTAGATCATCAACCCAGCTTTTTAACATCATGATGATCTTGTCCAAATCATCGGCAATCACCTGATAACGAGCAACATTTCCCAATTCAGAGACCAACTCAGCCAGCAGGGGTCCGCTTTCATCTTCACGGTCGCCACAAGCGCCCTTGTCCGAAAGGGTTAAAATTCCAATCCGGTAATTATCTCCTGTCATCAACAACTCCTTCATTTCTTCTACCTGATTAGCGTTTCCTCGTCATTTGCATACGCCTGGCATTATTTACAATTGCCTGACCAACCTCTCGGCTCTTAGCTAGTTCCTTGATATCTTTTTCAGATAAAAAGGTCATATAGCGCATCGCTGTTTGCAGAGGAGTCCGCGGGTGGACAACCAAAGCCTTTTTCATCTCATAAAGTTTAACCCAATCCCGGTTAAGCAGAATAATTCGAATTAATTCATCACTGCTACTACGATTTTTTGCAACGTTTAAAACCTCACCTTCGGAAATTCGGGGGTTTTTTAAAACAGCAGTATTGACCTGCTTGTTGGACTCACGAATCAACAATGTGCGCCACTCTTTATCACCAGTCAAGGCCATCTTGATTTTATCGGCAACCGACATTTCCTGAAGCTCCTGATATTTAGAGAGAACTTCTTCTTCAAGCTCTTCATCATCAAGAGTATCGACATCCTCACCTTCCGTGCTGGCAGCAACCTGTTGCTTTTCAACAACTGGTTCTGGCTCTACAACCGTCGGCTCCACCCAACCAAGGCGCTGTTTCATTAATTTGTCAGCGTGGGTATTGTTAATGATCGCAGTTCTTAAAACATCGGTCTTACGTAAAATTTCATCATTGTGTGAAAGCATGTCCAGCACAGCACCGGAGCTGTTTTCAGCCAGAAATAATAAACTCTTAATTCCGATCATTCGATGTGATAATGCTGTCTGCATTACTACAGAATCCTGATAACGCAATTTCACAATCAAATCAATAATCGAGGGGTGGAGTTCAGGCTGACTTAATGCCGCTAATAATATTTGTGCCGGGAGAGTTTGCAGGGTACTTAAGGCTTCTTCCTTAAGCTCTAAATTTTCACCATGATAAAAAACAAACAGAACTGTCACCAAATTATGCCCGGACATTGGTAACGCACCACGAGCAGCAGCCAGACGGACACTGTGCCCGCCCCACTTGCTCATGATCTTGGCAACTTCTGCCGGAATGACAATCTGAACTTTTTCTGTCCCTTGCTGATTCTCAGTCAAATAAGCCTCACTTTTCCTTGATTAAACGGGTGTGCAATCCCAAACTGGAAATATGTGCGGCAACTTCACGAGCAGTTTGTTGATCAGCTTGGATCGCTGCCAACATTGTCCCTTTCATGGTCACTATGCTGTCAACAAGTGACACATTGATCATTTTCTGAGCTAAATCGGCCTGCATCTGGCGAGCTCTATCTTCCTGGTGAAAAGAGCCAGCATAAACTGCCAGGTTATCACCCTCGGGCAACAAAAAGGCGGATTTAACAACTTTTTTTAACTTCTCCAGGTGCAGGCGTGCTTCTGTCTCAGGATATTCTCCCTCCAGCAAACGAATCATTGCCACCTGACCGCGCCCCGTTTTTTTTTGCGGTTGAAAACCCAGCTCTTGTAACTGACTGATTGCCTGTTGTAAATCAGCACGACTAATAAAAGGACCAACGGTAACGGTAAAAAGGGGATTTTTGCTTTTAACAACCGGAGAAGCAGCAACAGAAGTCACTGGTTTTAGAAACGAGACGTCCTCGACAATAGCATCAACATCATCCGGAACAACTATTTCCGGTCGGGAAGGGACAGGTAATCTTGGTGAAATATAGTAATTCTCTTGTTTTTCAGGTGGGGATTGCAATAAAAGCGGAGAGCTAAAGAAATAATAGCCTAAACCCAGCAGCAGGGTACAAAACAGAACCAACAAAAACAGGGAACTAAAAAGATTTTTTTTTCCCTCACCAACAACTGCTACCTCTCGATCAACAAGATGCTCTACAGAGTCTCTATCATCTGAATTATCCAGCAGAAGTAATTCAAGTCTTTTAACCTTATTTATCGACTTGCCACCCCCCATTTTTTCAGCAGGTTCATGAATCGATTCTGGAATATCCTGTTCATCTGCAGCGTTCATCAAGTTTCCTGTTTTCTGTAAGCATCCGGAACCACTGAGTGGCATTAGTTTGACCAGTATTGCAGTAAACTTGGGACTGTCCCCAGCCCTATCGGGGGCTGTCCCGAAAGTTTACGATCGACAAAGAACCGCGGTGGTTTGCACCGCAAAAACCGGGACAGCCCCCATGCAGGGACAGTCCCGTTTTTGCTGCTATCTACTCTTAAGCTCAAGCGTAGTGTCATCCGGGACACCATTTGAAATGATGTCCCGGTTTTTTTCAGCTTTCTTTGTTCAAATCTTCCAAAATCTTGGCCGTCTGGTGAGTTGGCACTTCTTCATACTTACTGAATTCCATTGAGAACATCCCGCGATCTGATGTCATGGAACGCAGTTCAGGAGCATACCTGAGAACTTCAGCCATCGGCACTTCTGCACGAATCACCTGGCTGTTTGCCTGTGGCTCAACACCCACAACCTTACCACGCCGAGAATTAAGATCGCCTATCACATCGCCCATACAATCGTCAGGAACAGTAATTTCAATTGCCATAACTGGCTCTAAAAGAACCGGTTTACACACTTCCATCGCTTTTTTGAACGCCATCGAACCAGCAACTTTAAAAGCCATTTCCGATGAATCAACCGAGTGATGTGACCCATCATATAAAGTAACCCGCAGGTCAACAACTTGATTTTTAGTCAGGGGGCCGGTTTTCATCGCTTCGATAATCCCCTTATCGACAGCAGGGATATAGTTTCGTGGAATGACCCCCCCCACAACTTTGTCCACAAATTCATAACCGGAACCACGCGGCAGCGGCTTGACTTCAATCCAGACATCACCAAACTGTCCTTTTCCGCCCGATTGTTTTTTATATTTACCTTGTACCTGAGTCGAAGCTTTGATGGTTTCACGATATGGAACCTTAGGTTCTTTTAGAAGAATATCAGCACCATATTTACGCTTGAGACGTTCAACTGCAACTTCAAGATGAATTTGCCCCATCCCGGAAAGCACCATCTCCTTGGTTTCTTCGTCACGGGTTATACGTAAGGTGGGATCTTCTTCCATCAGCCGCTGTAAACCAGTATAAATTTTATCTTCATCCCCCTTACTCTTGCCTTCCAGAGCAAAAGAGATAATCGGCTTAAGTGGCACCAGCGGTTCATACATAACCTGATTTTTCAAATCACAGAGAGTATCACCCGTTGACGTGACCTTTAATTTGGGGATAGCAATAATATCCCCGGCAGCCGCTAAATCAATGGGGGTCTGTTTTTTCCCCTCCAGTTTGAAAATATTGTTGACGCGTTCTTTTTCATCTTTATTCGGATTATACACTTGAGTATCCCCCGACAAAGTTCCTGAATAGAGTCGCATCAAAGAGAGCTTACCCGCATAAGGATCATTGATCGTTTTGAATACCATGGCAGAAAAAGGCTCATCTTCACTGGGATGCCGTTCGACTGGCTCATCGGTATTTGGTTTGACACCGGTCTGGGTTCCCTTGTCAACTGGCGATGGCAAACAGGCTGTAATATAATTAAGGAGATGCCGCACCCCGATGTTGGCCGTCGCACTGCCACATAACACGACGGTAAAAACACCCGTCAACGTCCCTTCGCGGAGTCCGGACAGAATTTCCTCTTCGCTTAAACTCTCACCTTCTAGATATTTCTCCATTAAATCATCATCAGCATCAGCAACAGCTTCAAGCAGTTGTTCATGCAGACGATTAGCTTCTTCCAAATATTCTGCAGGAATGTCCACCTCTTCGTAGCTTCCGCTTTCATCAAACTTGTAAACTTTGGCTTTCATCCGCACCAAATCAATTATCCCTTTAAAATCCTCTTCCGCACCAATGGGCATGGTGACAACCACAGCTCGGGCACCAAGAGATTTTTCCATGGCATCGACAGCTTTTAAAAAATCAGCGCGTTCTTTATCCATCTTATTGACAAAAGCGATTCTGGGAATTTCAAATTCATCACACCACTTCCAGATTTGCATAGTCTGGGACTTGACCCCCGAAATTGCCGAGACAATGACCACTGCGCCGCCAAGAACTCGCAAACAGCGGCGGGTATCGTGCAGAAAGTTGCTGACTCCGGGGGTATCGACAATATGCAAACTGTAATCGTTCCACAGACAATGGTTTAAGCTGGCACTCAGGGTCGCCCGACGCTTGATCTCTTCCTCCTCAAAATCCATGGAAGAGGTGCCATTATCGACCTTTCCCAAGGTATCCGTCATGCCGGTATTGAATAAAATCGCTTCAACCAGCGAAGTTTTACCGGCACTGTTATGCGCTACAATTCCAAGATTTCTCAATTTTGTCGTGTCGTACTTACCCATGAATCGCTCCTTTTTTTAGAAAAAGCCTGTTACGAGGTTAATTCCGGTTTCTTTCGTAAAGTATTCTTAACCCTTCCAGGGTCAAAAATGGTTCCACCTGATCAATACAGCCAGTTGCAGCAGAAATCGGTGCCGCCAGTCCACCTGTCGCAATGACTTTGGGTACTTCAGACAGCTCTTCTTTCATCCGACTGACAATTCCTTCGACCAAGCCGACATAGCCGAAAAAAATACCAGCCTGCATACTGTTAATGGTGTTTTTAGCAATAATATGATCAGGCTGAGAAAATTCGACCCGGGGTAATTTACTTGCCCGTTCAAATAGTGCATCAGCAGAAATTCCCACCCCGGGAGCAATGGCACCCCCCTGATAACTACCGTCCGGAGCAATAACATCAAAAGTTGTTGCCGTACCAAAATCAACCACAATCAAACCACATTTAGATTTTTCATAAGCAGCGATTGCATTGACAATCCGGTCAGCACCAACTTCACGCGGGCTATCGTATTGAATCGGCATACCAGTTTTTATTCCTGGGCCAACAACATAAGGTTTCAACTTGAAATATTTCAAACAGAGACCCTCAAGAGTATCGAGCATCGGAGGAACAACACTTGAGACGATCACATCATCCAGATCAGAGAATTGCAATCCTGACAACTGAAACAGATTGTTGAATAACATCGCATATTCATCAATAGTCCGGTCTTTATCGGTTCCGATCCGCCAGTCTTTTTTTAAGCTCTGTCGGTCAAAAATCCCCAGAACAGTATTGCTGTTTCCAACGTCAATAACCAACAACATAATATTAGTTCTTCTCCCGCTTCCTGCTCTTGACCGGGATAACGTCCCCGGCCAGAATTTTCTCTATCTGACCATCTTGCTGTTGCAGTCGTAACGCCCCATCAGCTTCGAGTCCCACAACTGTTCCACGCAAGCATCTGTTTCCCCGATCGACCTCAACTTGCTTGTTCATTATATGACAGAGGCTTTCCCAGCGATGCCTTATCGGGGTAAACCCCTCCTGCAAAAATTCGGAATAATATAAATCCAGTCGCTGTAAAAAAAACTGGAGGAAATTCAAACGATCAATCGGTTGTCCCGTTTCCATAAAAACTGAAGTTGCCGGATAGTTAAGACCATCCGGAAACTGACTCTCGGTCATATTGAGATTAACACCAACCCCGAGAATAACAAAATGAATCTGCTCTGTCTCGGCATTCATTTCATTGAGCAATCCAGAAATTTTGGCACCATTGATCAGAATATCATTTGGCCACTTAACTTCTGCAGAGAACTGACAAAGTTCTTGCAGGGTTTCGGCAACGGCAACAGCGGTCAGAAAAGTTAATTGGGGAGCCTGCTGAACAGGGATTTGGGGACGCAACAATATGGAACAATAAAGGTTAACTCCGGGGGGAGATTCCCAACGCCGACCAAGACGACCTCGACCGGCGCTTTGTCGGTCGGCAACAACCACCGTACCTTCGATAGCCCCCTCTTCCGCCAGTCGGCGTGCCCGCACATTGGTTGAATCTGTCTCTGGAAAGGAAATAACTGATCGGCCAATCAACTGACAATTTAGCCCTCTTTCAATTTCGGAAGCGAGCAACAAATCGGGTGCTGCCAACAATCGATATCCAAGAGAATGTTTAGCTTCGATTTCAAATCCTAACTCACGCAACACCTCAACCTGCTTCCACACTGCTGCCCGGGAGATATCAAGCAAGCGGCTGATCTCCTGCCCTGACAGATATTGATTGGGACAAGTGCGAAACAAACCGATGATTTTGTCACGTGAGGTCAATGGATTTCCAATTAATTAAACAGCATCGAAATATCTGCAGCTGTCACTGAATGGGTTAAAGCACCAACAGAAATAATATCGACACCGGTTTCCGCGATTGCACGAACCCGTTCCAGATTAACTCCACCGGAAGCTTCAACCTGCGCCTTTCCAGCAATCAACTCAACCCCCTGCCGCATCTCATCCAGACCCATATTGTCGAGCATGATGATATCAGCCCCTGCTTGCAATGCCTCTTCAACCTCAGCCAGATTGCGCGTCTCTATTTCAATCTTGAGAGTATGAGGAATCCGCTGCGTTGCCCGTTCAATGACAGCAGAAATCCCGCCGGCAGCAGCAATATGATTTTCTTTGATGAGAACCCCGTCGAACAGACCGATCCGGTGGTTTTGCCCCCCCCCCATCCGTACCGAATACTTATCCAGAGCACGTAACCCGGGAACGGTTTTACGCGTATCGACAATCCTGGCAGCAGTTCCTTCCACCTCGGCAACATATCTGGCTGTTAAAGTGGCAATTCCACTCATCCGTTGCAACAGATTCAGAGCGACTCTCTCCCCCTGGAGCAGGAGAGAAGCTTTTCCTCTCAACCAGGCAAGGACGTCCCCTTTACGGACAGAATGACCATCAGCAAGAATCTTTTCAAACCGCATAGCAGAGTCAAGTGTTTGAAAAACTTCCGCCGCAACATCAAGACCTGCCAGAGTAAAATCTTCCCTAGCAATCAGCTCAGCGCGAGCAACCGTATCTCGTGTAACCGTAACCTCAGTTGTCACATCACCAAGGCCGATATCTTCTTCTAACGCCGTGCGAATAATCCGCTCGATCTCAAACTGCATCGGTTAAAACTCCAGGAAGGGTATAAAACCCGCAAAATGTTGGTATAATTGGGAAGAAAGAGTATGATTTATAGCATAACGCTTATTGCTCCCGCAACCGAAAACACTGTTCTGATGTGGGAATCCCCTTTACATTTCCACAACTTGTGGTAAACATATGTCTTTCATGAAAGGACAAAATGACTATTTTAAAAAGGAGCAACAAATGAAAAGACTCTTCGTTATCCTACTGCTTGGGCTGCCTCTTATATTGGGAGCCTGTGTCAGCAAAAACACCTTTCTTCAAAAAGTTAATGAAGCAGATTTACTCTCTCGTGATGTTACCAATTTATCTGCTGCGACGGTTGAATTACGCCATGACAAAAAGATGCTACAGGATCAGCTCTCTAAGCTCAATGCACGCTTGGTTGAGGCTTTACAACAAAACTCCAAACTCCAGCGCGACCTGTTGGCAGCGTATGCCAATCAGGAACGCCAGGAAGGAAACCTGACTCTGCACCAGCAGCAATTGGAAGACATGCAACAAACAAACGATCGGTTGCTGGCGACAATTGAAGAGTTGAATCAGGCCTTGGAAAAAGAAAAAATAGCTCGTGAAGCGCGACTGGCAAAGGTGAAGAATACCTATAACCGGCTTGTCAATGCTCTGGAAGAAGAGCTAAAACGCGGGGAACTCACGATTTCAAACCTTGAGGGACAGTTGTCGGTCAATCTGCTCAACAAAATTCTTTTTGACTCCGGTAAAACGGTTATCAAAAAAGAAGGGCAGAAGGTTCTCAAAAGTCTGGGTGATGTATTAAACAAATTCCCGGACAAAGCATTGCAAATTGCCGGTCATACGGACAATGTCCAGATCAGTGAACGGTTGAAAGAACGGTATCCTTCCAACTGGGAGCTGTCAACAGCTCGAGCAACCAGTGTTGTCCATTTTCTACAGGATAAAGTTGGATTGTCGGGAGAGCGCTTGATCGCAGCTGGATATAGTGAATACCGGCCGGTTGCCAGCAATGACGAACCTGAAGGTCGGGCTATGAATCGACGCATTCAAATCCTGTTGGTGCCTTATAAATCGGTAAATACAGCAGAATAAATAATGTGATTGATCGTCAAATAAGTGAACAAAAAGCCCGTAGAGCTATCTTAGTCTACGGGTCTTGTTGGTTAATGTCCGACATATATCCACATCCACAAATTACGCTCACAGAACAATACTATCCGAACCATATTTCCATGGGCAATGGGTCGCTCACCCCAATATTAGTGGCCTGCTGAACGGCATGCGTATCAGATTTTCACCAGGTTCGATAAATCAGAAGTTGCACCAGCCTTCTCAGCGACAACCGCTTCGGGAAGCAACCTCGACAACCTCACAGAGATCCTTTCGATTTCAGAAAGCATCCTACTGCACTATTTGCACTCGGTCAATAAAAACCACCAGTATAATGCAAGTAGTTATCTGGCCTGTGGGCATCTATCAAGATAAAACATTATCCTGTCAAATTAGACAGTTACTGGCGAAACAAGGGTTGTCTAATTTTGATGGAGCATGTAGATTGTCATCTTGGATGAAGAAAATCAGCCGCCATCAACATGGGGAAGATAATGACTAAACATGATGAACTACCAACAAGGCACGATGACCCTTTAATTGCACTTCTACATAAAGCAATTAAACTTTCCATAAAAATGTTAGCTATATTGATGGTAGTGGTTATTTATTGGGGGGTGGCTGATGTCGTCTATGTACTGTACGAGCAGCTAAGGCACCCACCTTTTATGCTTCTTGACATCTCCGATATTTTGAAGACATTTGGAGCATTTTTGACAGTTTTAATCGCCGTTGAAATATATCAGAATATTGTTCTGTATTTAAGAACAGATGTAATTCCTTTAAAATTAGTTATTGCAACAGCTTTGATGGCCATTGCAAGAAAGGTTATTATCTTGGATTTTAAAGTGTTAGAACCTACATACATTTTTGCAGCAGGTACCGTTATTTTAGCATTGGGCATTACCTATTATCTGCTAGGAAAAAACTATAAAGAAGAACTATGAATATACTAGAAGATTTTATTAAAAAAGAATCCTCCGCTGGCATACTGCTGATTTTTGTCACTATTTTTGCGTTAATTCTACAAAATAGTGGTTTGTCAGATGTTTATAATAATTTTTTACACACTCATGTAGAAATACGTTTTGGACACCTACAAATTGCTAAACCTCTACTGCTATGGGTTAATGATGGATTAATGGCAGTATTTTTCTTTCTCATCGGATTGGAAGTTAAAAGAGAGGTGATGGAAGGTCATCTTTCTTCGATGGGTCAAATTGCATTACCTGGGGTAGCCGCCATCGGCGGAATGGTTGTCCCTGCATTGGTATTCATCGCTTTCAATCAAGGTGAGTCATTTGCGCTGAAAGGTTGGGCAATTCCCACAGCTACAGACATTGCTTTTGCACTTGGTATACTATCATTACTCGGAAACCGGGTTCCCATTTCTTTAAAAATATTTTTAATGGCATTGGCTATTATTGACGACCTAGGTGCCATTGTCATTATCGCATTATTCTACACCAGTGAATTATCAACCACATCCATAGTCATTGCTTCTGTTGCTCTGGCTGCTTTATTCGTTATGAACAGACTGAAAGTTGCTAAAAAAGCAGCTTATATTTTAGTGGGTATTGTCCTTTGGATCAGTGTTTTAAAATCAGGTGTTCATGCTACTTTGGCAGGTGTTGCACTCGCCTTCATGATTCCCTTAAGTTCCACCGGAACGGATGGAAAAACATTCTCACTCAGTAAAGAGATGGAGCATGACTTACATAATTGGGTTGCTTTTATGATTTTGCCATCTTTTGCTTTTGTAAATGCCGGGGTCGATTTAAGAGGGATATCAGTTGGAGAAATGTTTACGCCAGTGCCAATGGGGATCATGTTTGGCTTATTCATCGGAAAACAGGTTGGTGTATTTGGGTTTAGCTGGTTAGCCATAAAGGCTGGTATCGCCAAACTACCCGAGGGTGGAAATTGGAAGCAGTTGTACGGTGTATCTATCCTCACTGGCATTGGCTTCACTATGAGTTTGTTTGTTGATTCTTTAGCGTATAACGATACGCAAATTTATCATTTTGCAGATAAACTGGCTATTCTCCTGGGTTCATTTCTTTCTGGTATCGTTGGTTATTTTGTTTTGAAATCTACAAATAATACTGAACCTCTCGAATAAAACCTGCAGTATCTCCATTTCTTGGTGCCATTTTTGTGTGTCACCCCCAGCTAAGGGGTCGCTTATTTCTTCCAGTCGGACGCTGTTTAACCCTGGGTTAGAAGCTGACCCATCGCTCGCAGTCTCGGGTTGGTGTGGTGCGTTGCTAACTTTGTTCTGCCGTAAGAATCAATGGAGAGGTGATTGCAAAACAACCCGATTCCGCCCTTCTTGCTTAGCCCGGTAAAGAGCGTCATCAACTCGCTTCAACAGTGTATCGGTGCTATCCCCTTCCCGGAGTTGAGCAACCCCCAGGCTGATTGTAATTGACCCGTCTTCAGCAAATTGTTCTTGTTCTACCTCTAACCTGATTCTTTCTGCGAAGGGTCCCGCCTCCGAAATCAGAGTGCCGGGAAGCAAGATCAAAAACTCTTCACCTCCCCAACGAATCAACAAATCACCTTGACGAACCAGGCCACGTATCAACCGAGAAAGGTGTTTGAGCACCTGATCACCGGTGCTATGGCCAAATTCATCGTTGACCCTTTTGAAATGATCGATATCGAGCATGATCACTGAGAATGGTATTTTCCCATGCTCGGCACGCTGATGTTCATGGAGGATCGTTTCATCAAACTTGCGTCGATTATAGGTCTCGGTCAAGGTATCGGTTACAGCCAACAGTTCAACCTGTTGCAAGCTCTCATTTAACTGGGCAGCAAGATCTCCGACTTCAAGCAAGGCACGGTTCAACTCACTCGTCCGTTCTGCGACCCGGTTTTCCAATTGTTCTTTAGCTTCTTGAATCTCAAGTTCTGCCTGACGACGCTGTTGATTTTCAGAGCCAATCCGAGTCAACAGATCAAAGAACCGGACAAAAAATTTCATCAGGTAGTCGATTCTCTTTTGAGAAACCACCGGAACTCTTTCCAATGTTTGCAGGTAGGAATCCATATCAAAACCATATACAATTGCCTGACGGCGGAAATAATCGCGATCAGGTGGGTGGTGGAGAAACTGTCCGAGAAAGAAAAACCCGAGGGGAGCACCACCCAGCAGAATAGGGATTGCCACCTCAATGAGACCATTAGGACAGGGGTAAGTCAGGTATTCCTGCTTCGAATCCAGATATTCCTCAATCCTTGATTCACTCAATAAACAGTTTTGTCTGCTTTCCGGATTGACACGGTGAAAATTGGTACAGATAGGCTGCCAGCCAATGGACACCAGCCAGTTATGATCAGCATCCATCACCCCGACCGAGATCCCCGCCGCTTCATAAAAAAAGCGCATCAACTCCCGCAGATCCTCAAGATCGATTATTTCTTGTAAACTGAGACTCATATTACTTCCCTCGGACAATACAAAGATATGGCAAGACATCAGATTAAGAATCTGGTAAGTTTTATAAAATCAATGGTTTAGTCATATTCTAACAGTTTTTTTCTTATATTCAACGCAACAAGTATCTGTAATAAAAAAATTAATTTTCATATTTTTTATGGAGTCAATCTTATGCCTGTCATTCCTTATAAGCCAGAAGACATTCAGGAACCGCGTGAACTGGTCGATGCTATTCGAGCTCGCCGCAGCGGATCATTACTTAACCTGGATCGTATGTTAATCCACAGCCCTCCCTTTGCAGCTGGATGGAATAGCTTTCTCGGCACAGTCAGGAATGACCTTAAAATTCCGGCTAAATTACGGGAACTGGCAATCTGCACAGTTGCAGTAATCAATGGAGCTGAATACGAATTTATTCAACATTCGCCAGACTTTTTAAAAGCTGGAGGAACTGCAACCCAATTGGATGCCCTGGAGCAGATTGACCCGCCAGACCTAAACAGTTTAGTATTTAGTTCAACAGAACAAGCGGTTATTCAACTCAGTGTTGAAATGACTCGATCAGTACGAATCAAGGCTGCGACGATGGCAACTATCAAAGATATATTGAAAAATGAGCAACATCTGGTCGAGCTTGTCGGCGTTATTGCCACTTACAATATGGTTTCACGCTATCTAGTTGCACTGGGAATCGAGCCTGAATAATGAAAAATATGGAGCTTACAGTGGATAACACCTATGAATCTCACCAAAAAGTCATCGGCTATATTCTGTGGATTTTTGGTTTTACCGGATCACACCGCTTTTATTACGGCAAACCGATATCGGGAACCATCTATTTTCTGACCCTCGGGCTGTTTGGAATTGGCTGGATTATCGATCTGTTTCTAATCCCCGGCATGGATCATCAGGCCAACCTGCGCTATTCTCCGGGCGCCTACGATTACACTGTTGCCTGGATTCTGTTGACTTTTCTCGGTCTATTTGGATTCCATCGCATGTACCTGGGGAAATGGATTACCGGGATTATATATTTATTAACTGGCGGGATTTTCGGCCTGGGCTATCTCTACGATTTTTGGATCATGAATGAACAAGTGTCACAACTGAACAGCGGTTTTTAAGACAAATCTTTAAAACCCAAGACCAAGGGCTTTAGACACCTGCCAGCCACTTAATTCGGAACGCATTTACAGATAGAGATAGTATCCCGAATGGCGCTAGTCTAAGCAGTATTGCAGTAAACTTGGGACTGTCCCCAGACCCATCGGGGGCTGTCCCAAGTTTACGAACCACGAAGAACTGTGGTGGTTTGCACAGCAAAAGCCTGGGGCAGCTCCCAGACGGGGACAGTTCCGTATTTGTTGGTAATTTCTTTAAAATAGCGCCATTCTACGGTGCCCCCGAATTTTGAACTCACCCTATGGGATATCATTCCGCTTCCACAAACAACCTGCCAGAAGCACCCAGATAAATACCTGTCCATTCACAAATAGCTTGACCGATCAAAAATTATCTTTTACGTTAACGTTATCCAAATGCAAAACATTGTTTCCTCTGAAAAGGAGAACTCTCATGACTTACAAAAATCTGTTGATTGACATCGAAAACGGAATGGCCATTGTTACGATTAACCGCCCCAAGGCTATGAACGCCCTCAATGAAATAACCCTGACTGAACTACAAGATGCCTTTGTCAATTGTGCTGAAGATGATGCAATCCAAGTCATCATTATAACTGGTAGCGGTGAAAAAGCCTTTGTTGCTGGAGCTGATATCGCTGCCATGCAGCCGTTGACGGCACTAGAAGCCCGGCAATTTGCGAAATTGGGTCATCAGGTGATGCGGACTATCGAAGGTTGCCCAAAGCCGGTTATCGCTGCGGTCAACGGTTTTGCCCTCGGTGGCGGATGTGAACTGGCTCTCGGCTGTGATATTCGCATCGTTGCAGAAAACGTTAAATTTGGTCAACCAGAAGTCAACCTCGGAGTTATCCCGGGCTTTGGTGGAACACAGCGACTGGCAAGGTTAATCGGTAAAGGTCGCGCCATGGAACTGATTTTCACCGGCGCAATGGTTGATGCCAGCGAAGCTTACCGGATTGGGCTGGCAAATAAAGTTGTCCCCTTCGATCAACTTCTTGATACGGCAAAGGCAATGGCTGCAACAATCATCAGTAAAGGATCCTACGCTGTTCAGTTTGCGAAGGAAGCCATACACAACGGTCTGGAATTGGATCTTGATCGCGCTAACCAATATGAAGCAGAGCTGTTTGGACTCTGTTTTGCCACGAAGGACCAGAAAGAAGGAATGCTGGCCTTTTTGGAAAAACGGCAGGCAAAATTCAAAGGAGAATAGTTTCCTCATTACCCTGATCTGATAAAGGAGAGAATTGATGCATTTTGATTTAACCGAAGAACATAATTTAATGCGCCAGATGGTTCGTGAATTTGCCGAAAAAGAAATTACTCCGGGGATCAAGGAACGGGATGAGACAGAACATTTCGATCGTACGATCATGTTTGATCGACTCGCCGACTTGGGGCTGACCGGGATTGTTTTCCCGGAAAAATATGGCGGAGCTGAAGCAGATTATATCAGTTATGCTATTGCCGTTGAAGAACTCTCCAGGGTCTGCGCTTCCACTGGTGTCACCCTCTCCGCGCACCTTTCCCTTGGAGCCAACCCGATTTACCAGTTCGGAACCGAAGAACAAAAACAAAAATACCTGCGACCTCTGGCCGAAGGGAGCAAACTGGGAGCCTTTGCTCTCACTGAAAATTCTGCTGGATCAGATGCAGGCGGGACTAAAACGACAGCGACTCGTGATGGTAACGAATGGATATTAAATGGCAGTAAAATCTTCACCACCAACGGGGGGGATGCAGACACCTACATTGTTTTTGCCCGCAGCGACAAGGAAGCTCAAAAGCATCACGGTATCAGCGCCTATATCGTGGAAAAAGATACTCCCGGATTCAGTTTTGGTAAGAAAGAGTCAAAACTCGGCATCCGTGCCTCCTCAACCCGGGAACTGGTTTTTGATAACTGTAGAATTCCAGAAGAGAACCTGCTTGGAAAAGAAAATGAGGGTTTTAAACTGGGGATGCTGACGCTGGATGGGGGACGGATTGGCATTGCCGCTCAGGCTCTTGGCATTGCACAAGGGGCATTTGATGCAGCGGTCGAATACATGAAGGAACGGACTCAGTTCAATAAACCGCTCAGTGCCTTCCAGGGACTTCAGTTCAAGATTGCCGATATGGCAACCCAAATTGAAGCAGCACGACTGCTGATTTACCAATCGGCCTATAAAGCTTCTGCCAAGCAACCCTACAGCAAAGAATCAGCTATGGCTAAAATGTATGCTTCTGATGTAGCCATGCAGGTCACAACTGAAGCGGTACAGATTTTTGGCGGTTACGGTTTTACCCGCGATTTTCCGCTAGAACGGATGTTTCGCGATGCAAAAATCACCCAGATTTATGAAGGTACTAACGAAATTCAGCGCATCGTCATCAGCGCCGCCTTACTACGTTGAAAAATCGGGGCTATCCCGAAGTTTACGATCCACGAAGAACTGTGGCGGTTTGCGCCGCAAAAGCCCGGGACAGCCCCCATGCGGGGACAGTCCCGGTTTTGCTGGTATCTTTCTTAAGCTAGCACCGTTCGTACATGTCCCCCCGAATACTGTCTATTATTTTGTCTTTTTCTCCATTTTTTTACGCTCATTGGCATTCAGATAGCGTTTGCGCAGACGGATTGACTTGGGGGTAAGTTCCACCAGTTCATCGTCAGCAATATATTCCAGCGCTTGTTCCAGAGACAGAATTTTAGGCGGTATGACACGTACCGCCTCATCGGTTCCTGAAGCACGAACGTTGGTCAGCTTCTTCCCTCGACAGGAATTTACCACCAGATCATTATCCTTGGCATGTTGACCAAGAATCATCCCTTCATAAACATGAACACCAGGGCCAACAAACAGAATTCCGCGATCCTGCAAATTAAATAAAGAATAAGCTACAGTCTCTCCGGTTTCCATGGCAATCAGCACCCCGTTTTTACGCCCTTCAATTAACCCTTTGTAGGGAGAATAATCGTGGAAGCAGTGATTCATCACCCCGGTACCACGGGTGTCGGTCATAAATTCGGTACGAAATCCGATCAACCCACGGGCAGGAATCAAAAATTCAATCCGGTTCGTCCCATCCATCGGCTGCATTGAGATCATTTCGGCCTTACGCTTACCGAGTTTTTCAATCACTGTCCCCTGATGCTCTTCAGGCACATCAATCGTAAGGTGTTCAATCGGCTCACAACGCACACCATCAATCTCACGGAAAATAACCTCTGGCTTGGAAACACAAAGCTCAAAACCTTCACGACGCATTGTTTCAAGGAGAATCGACAAATGCAGTTCACCACGTCCAGAGACCTTGAATGTATCGGTGCTTGAAGTCTCTTCGACCCGAAGTGAAACATTGGTACGTAACTCTTTCATTAACCGTTCACGAATATTTCGTGAAGTGACCCATTTCCCTTCCAACCCGGCAAAAGGTGAGTTATTGACAATAAAATTCATCGACAAAGTTGGCTCATCAATGGCGACATAGGGCAAAGCAACTGGATTCTCAGCGTCTGCCAAAGTTTCACTGATCCCCAGGTTTTCAAATCCGGCAATTGTGACAATATCTCCGGCAAAAGCCTCTTGCAACTCCACTTGCTGCAACCCCTGATATCCTAGCAACTTAGTAATCCGTCCAGTTGTTGTTTTTCCTGAATGATCAATCCGGGCAACAGTTTCACCCGCTTTAACGGTTCCATTAACAATTTTCCCCGTTGCAGTCCGGCCGATAAATTTATTGTAATCGATATTGGTTACCAACATCTGAAAAGGTGCCGATGGATCCCCAGTAGGAGGGGCAACCCGCTCAGCAATCATCTCAAACAATGGCTCCAGATTGTCTGATTCATCTTCCAGATGCTGCTTGGCGATGCCGAATTTGGCGCTGGCATAAACGATTGGGAAATCAAGTTGATCTTCATCCGCATCCAATTCACAGAACAGATCAAAAACCATATCAACAACGGTTTCAGGGCGTGCTCCAGGACGATCAATTTTGTTGATAACGACAATCGGCTTGATCCCCAGATCGAGGGATTTTTTTAACACAAACCGGGTCTGCGGCATCGGTCCGTCAAAGGCATCAACCAGCAGCAGAACCGAATCAACCATTTTTAAAATTCGCTCGACCTCACCGCCAAAATCGGCGTGACCCGGAGTATCAACAATATTGATCTTCAATCCTCCATGTTGCACCGACAGATTTTTCGAGAGGATGGTGATTCCCCGCTCCTTCTCCAGGTCGTTACTATCCATCACCCGCTCGGTGATCTCCTGATGCTCACGGTACACTCCCGATTGTACCAACATGGCATCAACCAGAGTGGTCTTTCCGTGGTCAACGTGAGCGATAATTGCAATATTTCTTATTTTATCAGACATTAGCTAAACCCTTTATAAATAATGTTTTTTCGCAAAAGAGCGGAATTATCGCAGAAAGACCCCAGAATGCCAAGAAAATAAGCAGATGAACCCGGAAATAAAACATCAAGGATCCCTATTCTTTGCAACTTGACAGCTCTACTTCCTTTTTCATATCTTCAGCACACTTCTTAATCACCGGGAATCGAGGAAAAATGTCGCAACCAAATATTATTTTGACCGGATTCATGGGAACGGGAAAAACCACTCTGGGTCGACTTCTGGCCGAACGAATTGATTATGAGTTTATCGATACCGATGCTCAGATTGAAGAGCAGACAGGAAAAACCATTGCTGAACTTTTCCAGACAGAAGGGGAAACAGCATTCCGCAAACTGGAGTCAGAACTGGTCGAAGAGTTGGCACAACAGGAGGGGTTGGTTATAGCAACTGGTGGTGGACTGGTTCTTAATCCCAAGAATGCTACACTACTGAGCAAAACGGGACAAATTATCTGCTTGACCGCATCACCCGAAGAAATTTTAGCCAGAGTTTCAAGACAACAGGATGTTCGTCCCCTTCTGCAAGAAAAAGATCCACAAGCAAAAATCATCGAATTGTTGCAGCAGCGAGCGGCTATTTATAATCAGTTTCCACAGCTGTCAACATCCCAACAAACACAGGAGCAATTAGTTGACAAATTGCTTGAACTTTATTGATTCAGGCTCCTTGGCTTACAGCTGCTAGGTTGCAAAGTTAAAAACCTTTAGCTTTTCAGCCTACAGCCTAACCCACCTGCTTCACCATCGTTGCACTCCGATATTACGGATTCCTTCCGGTCGCCAGGCTGGAGAAATCACATGACTCCCCTTCCCTTTGATCGACAACAAATGACCAGACATCACCGTAAATTCACCATATCGGTCATTGACCTGATCCAAAGATTCACTGAGTTGTTCCCGGCGGCGTTCCTCCAGCAGCAACGGTAACTGGCGATCCCGATATTGCAAATTGGACAAACGCACCCCGAGCAGACGAATCGGCTCTGTCAACAGCAAACCATCGAGGATCCGCAGGGCGGCATGATAAATCTCCTCGCTGCGACTGATCAACAGCGGTTGAATTTGTTGTCGGCTGAAAGTGGAGAAATCGGTATGACGAACCGTCAAGGTCACCGTTTTTCCGGTCACCCCATAGCGGCGTGCCCGGCGACCGACCATTTCTGAAAGTTGCAGCAGAAACCGGGCAATATCATCCCGCGCACTGACATCATGTTGCAAGGTCATGCTGTGTCCAACAGTTTTAACCACAGTCTCCTGATCGGTCGAAAGAACCGGTCTTGAATCGATCCCCCGTCCCATTAAAACCAGTTGTTCTCCAATAATTCCGAATTGTGCTTTGAGTTTCACAACGGAAAAGCGCCCAAGCTCACCACAGGTGAAAATTCCTAGTTGGTTCAATTTCTGTGTCGTTTTCCGCCCAATACCACAAATTTCCCCAACCGGAAGTTTTTCCAACAGGTCAGCGACTGCTTCTGTCTGGATCAAAGTCAATCCATCCGGCTTATGCATATCGGAAGCCAGTTTTGCTAATAATTTATTGGGAGCAATCCCAACTGAACAGGTCAAACCAAGACGAGTTTTAATCCGTGATTTAATCAGATAGGCGATTCGCTCCACACTGCCGAAATAGTGCAATGAACCGGAAACATCCAGAAATGCTTCATCGACCGAAAAAACCTCCACAAGCGGAGTATAGTCCTGAAAAATCTGCATAATCTGGCAGGAAACATAGGTATAAAGCCGGTTATTTGCCTTGACCAATTGGATTTGAGGACATCTTTGCCGAGCCTCGTAAAGAGTCATTCCAGTTTTAACCCCATATTCACGAGCTTCATAGGATGAGGTCAGAATAATCGTCCGCTGTTGGCTGCCAACCACAGCAACCGGACAACCACGCAAAGCTGGATTTGATTGCTGCTCAACTGCAGCAAAGAAGGCATTCATATCGATATGCATAATCGTACGAGCCACATTAAACCTGCATCAGTGGGTGAGCGGTGGAATAAGAGTGCAGAGACTTGAACCGAATAAGTATTTTAAAAACCTTAGCTATATTAAAAATTCTTTTTCCCACGTCCTTTAAACTGTAAGCGTACAGGAACCTGACCGAAGTCGAATTTTTCTCGAAAGCAATTTACTAAATAACGCTGGTAAGAAAAATGTATTTTATCAGGTCGGTTAGTAAACAAAACAAAAGTTGGTGGTCTCACCGCAGCTTGAGCCGCATAATAAAACTTGATCCGCTGATCACCAGCCATTGCTGGCGGATGCTTACTGACAAACTCTTCTAGTCCCTGATTCAATTTGGCCGTCGGAATACGCTGATTAAACTCTGCTGCAACCTCCTCCACCTTAGCCATAATTTTACTGACCCGCTGACCGGTCAATGCAGAAACAAACAACAGTGGTGCGAACGGCAAGTATTTGAAACGCCGCTGCACCTCAGCAATAAATCTTCCCATTGTTTGATCATCTTTTTCCGGCAAATCCCACTTATTCACAACCAGAATCAGTGCCCGCCCTTTTTCGTAAGCATATCCAGCAACGGCAAGATCTTGATCGGTGACGCCATCTTCGGCGTCAATAACCATCAAAACAATGTGAGCCCGATCCATGGCCTTCAGCGCGGTAACAGCACTGTATTTTTCTACCGACTGGCTAATTCTCCCTTTGCGCCGAATCCCGGCCGTATCGATAAGAACAAAACGTTTCTGATTATAGGTGAAAGGGGTATCAATACTATCCCTGGTGGTTCCAGCCACCGGATTAGCAACAACCCGCTCGTAGCCAAGCAATCGGTTGACCAATGATGATTTCCCGACATTTGGACGCCCGACAATCGCCATTCTAATCTCATTTTCAGCGCCAGAGTCTTCCAGAGCGGGTGGTAACAATTTTTCTAAATCTTCAATAAGATCATTAATACCGCGTCCGTGTTCGGCGGAAAGAGAGTAAAACTTGTCAATTCCCAGAGTGTAAAAGTCGGCCGTCTCAGCCTCCTGCTTTTCACCATCGACCTTATTAACCAGATAAAAAACCGGTTTATCAACCTGGCGCAGCATTTTAGCAATTTCAATATCTGACGGGGTCAATCCATCTTTGACATCCATCAGAAAGAAAATAATATCTGCTTCTTCAACAGCTAATTGGGATTGTTCGCGCATCTGAATTAACAACCGATCTTCACTGACCGGTTCAAAACCACCGGTATCGATCAGCAGAAAAGGGCGTAAAAAACGGTTCACTTCAGCGTAATGGCGATCTCGTGTGACCCCGGGGAAGTCTTCAACAATCGCTTTACGTTTTCTTAGTAAACGATTGAATAATGTCGACTTTCCGACATTAGGTCGTCCAACAATGGCAACAGTCTTTATCATCTATTAAAATCCTTCTTTATTATTATTTTTGGTGCCGTCGAAAAGTAAGAACAGTCGCCATCATTTTTTACTATAGCCGAGTTCACGCAACATCCGCTCATTCTGACTCCAGTCCTTATCAACCCGCACAAACAGTTCTAAAAAAACCCGGGTGCCGAGGAGTCTCTCAATATCCTTTCGCGCTTCCTGTCCAATGGTTTTAACCATCTGCCCACCTTTGCCGACAATAATTTTTTTGTGGCTGTCCCGCTCAACATGAATCAGAGCCTGAATAACAACCAGATCTTTCTCTGGCTTTTCTTCAAATGACTCAACCTGAACACCAACCCCATAGGGGATTTCCTCACTGGTTCGACGCATGATTTTCTCTCGAACCAGCTCGGCAACAATAAAACGTTCAGGTTGATCGGTCAGCATATCATCGGGATAATACTGTGGCCCTTCCGGCAGATAGGGTTCAATAGCCTGCAACATCTGCGGCACGCCATCTCCTCCCTTGGCTGAAAGGGGAATCACCTGGGCAAAGTCAAACCGTTCACTGTATTGCTGTATCAACTTAAGTAACCGGGGAGGCTTAACCAGATCAATTTTATTGATGATCAGGAATACCGGAACGGATGATTTATCCAACAGTTGAAGAATATACTCATCACCCCCACCGGGCGAATCGTCAGCCTCAATCAGGAACAAAATCAAGTCGACATCCGAGCAAGCACCAACAGCCTGATCGACCATAAAACGATTCAACTTCCCTTTTGCTTTATGAATTCCCGGGGTATCGACAAATAGAGCCTGACCGTTAGGGAAATTATAAATACCAAGGATCCGATTACGCGTCGTTTGCGGTTTATTTGAAGTTATTGCAATTTTCTGCCCAAGAATCCGATTGAGAAGAGTTGACTTACCAACATTGGGTCGACCGATAATTGCGATGAACCCGGATGAAAATTTTTGTTTATTCGTCGACATTTATTTCTCTCTTAATAGCGGGTGATCCAGCGCAACTGCCGCTGCTTTCTGTTCAGCATTTTTCTTGCTGCTGCCACTTCCTTTACCAAGTAATTTCCCGGAAAAATAAACTTCCATAGAAAAAATTCGCTCATGATCAGGTCCCGACACTTGAGCCAACAAATATTCAGGGAGAACTCCATGTTGCGCCTGTAAACGTTCCTGCAAACAGGTTTTATAATCACTCCCATAACGCAATAGCGCTGAAGCCTCAATTACAGCACTAAAAGCTCTATCAATGACCCCACTCGCCGCAGCAAAACCACCATCCCGATAAATAGCCCCAAGTAATGCTTCCAATGCATCGGCCAGTAAACTTGATTTTTCATGGCCACCGCTCCGCTGCTCCCCTTTGCCTAAGCGTAATCCGGCACCAATCTCCAATTTCCTGGAAATTTCAGATAACCCCTTCTCACTGACAACTTCGGCGCGAATACGGGTCAAACCACCTTCAGGAATATCAGGATAACGGCAGTACACCCAATCACTGATGGCCAACTCCAATACGGCATCACCGAGAAACTCCAAGCGTTCATTGTGGGGAACAAATTCGGTCTGCTCATTGCTGAACGATTTATGAGTTAACGCCTGGAGCAATAGCTGTCGATCTGTAAAAACATAACCGAGAGTTCTTTCCAACCTCTCCAAATAATTTTGCACTTTCCCTCCACATGGATTTTTTACCTGAATCAGAGCCTTGATCTGCGCGGAGTATAACCAAATCAGGGAACTAGTTCAATGACTTGCACTGGATCATCGACCTCTTTAACCTTGATTCATTTCATCCCGTTTCTCTATAATGCTGCATCGATACAAAAACAGCCTACACCGAAGAATCACATCGCAGACAAATTATATAACGGACAAGATGATCTTTGACGCAATAACTGGACATAATCAACAAAAAAACATTCTGCAGCATGCTCTTGGCAATCAGCGCGTTGCTCATGCCTATCTTTTTGAGGGCCCCGATGGTATTGGCAAAAAATTGATGGCGCTATTTTTTGCCCGTGCGTTACTCTGCCAAACTGGCGACGGTTGTGGAAATTGTTCTGCCTGCCGCAAAGTTGACCACCATAATCATCCCGATATCCATCAATTGGATGCTGATGGTGCCGCCATCAAAATTGATCAGGTGCGAAGATTACAGCAGGATCTCTCTCTTCGCCCTCTGGAGGGGGGTTATAAAATCTGCCTGATAGACGGTGCTGAACAGCTTACCACGAGTGCGGCGAATGCCCTGCTGAAAACTCTGGAAGAACCTCAACCAGGCACCTTGATCATTTTACTCACCAGTCAGCCCCAAAAATTGCTGCCAACAATTTGTTCTCGCTGTCAACGACTTCCCTTTTCACGACTACCAAAACAGCAATTGGCAACAATTCTGATGCAAAAGCTGGACTTGAGTAAAGTTGAAGCGACAGTTTTGGCAGCTCTTTCCGAAGGGAGTTTTAAAAAAGCTCTAGGTTCAAACAGAGAGCTTTTTCTGGAAAAACGGCATAAACTGATTCAGTCCTTGTCAGCACTGTCGGCAGGCAGTATTATTCCAACTTTCTCCTTTGCCGAAGAACTGGCAAAAGAGAAAGAGACTCTCACAGATATTTTGGATTTTTTTCAGACATTTTACCGTGACTTGCTTTTACTTAAACATGCTCAGCCAGAAGATGAGTTGGTCAATCTGGATCTGCTTGAACTTCTTCACCGCCAAAACAAATCAACAACAGCCAGTCTGCTGAAAAAGCTAACAGCGTTAGAATCAGCTCGCTTTCATTTACAACGAAACGTTAATCACCGTCTGGCACTTGAAGTAATGTTGATGCGGATAACCACCGCCTGAATTAAAAGGACAAGCACCAACATGGATCACCTTAAATTAGTCAGTATCTCTTTTCATACAGCAGGAAAAATTTTTGATTTTGATGCTCAGGAATTTGACCTTAGCCCTGGGGACAAAGTCATTGTTGAAACAGAGCGCGGCCGTGCCCTCGGAACTGTCGTCAAAAAACCACGTGAAATCACTCCAGATAAAGCTCCACCAAAGTTGAAATCAATTCTGCGCATAGCCGCAGAAAACGACCTGCAAATGGCTAAAAGTAATTCTCTCCGTGAGCAGGAAGCGCTACAGTTTTGCCAGCAACGGGTTAAACAAAGAAATATGGAGATGAAACTGGTACGGGCAGAATATTTGTTCGACGGTTCAAAAATTATCTTCTATTTTACCGCTGATGGCCGAGTCGATTTTCGTGAACTGGTTCGTGACCTGGCGCAGCACTTCCGTACCCGGATAGAAATGCGTCAAATTGGAGTCAGAGACGAAGCCAAACAAGTTGGGGGATTGGGAATCTGTGGCAGAGAGCTCTGTTGCAGCAATCACCTACGTGAATTTGTTCCAGTTTCAGTGAAAATGGCCAAAGCACAGGGTCTGGCACTGAACCCGACAAAAATTTCCGGCCAGTGTGGTCGCCTGCTATGTTGCCTCGCTTACGAATATGAAACCTACAATGAGATGAAAAAAACCCTGCCCAAGTGTGGCAGGAAACTCCAGCTTGAATCGGGAACAGCTGAAATCATTTCGCGGGATATCCTGGCACAAAAAGTGACCCTGCGCTGTCAAAATGGTGATCGTTGTCAGATGCATATTAATGATCTTCAAACAGAGATCAGAAAGGTGGAGAATCCACCGTCAAAATCTCCAGAAAAGCCAAAAGAAGAGAGTAAAAATCAGGCAGTTGAACGATCCGGAAAAGCCAAAAACAGACCAGGCAAAACACAGCACCGCCCGAACAAGCAAAATAACAACAATAAAACTGCAGCAGGGCAGAGCCAACCAGTGGGCAAAGATAACTCAGGACAAGAGAAGAGTAAACGGCGGCGCAGACGCCCCAGACGACGTTCAAACCAACAGTCAAAGCCACCTGAAAATAAAACCTGATAACACCACGCTATAATATAGATTTTAGATAACCAGCAAACCCGAAATAACTATATAATCCGCTTATGGGAGCCTGAGATGAGCAAAACTTTTTATGTGACCACCCCTATCTACTACGTCAACGATGTCCCACACATTGGCCATGCCTACACGACTCTGGCCTGTGATGTTATCGCACGTTATAAACGTGCTCGTGGTTACGATGTTGCTTTTCTAACCGGAACTGACGAACACGGACAAAAGGTAGAAACCGCAGCAAAAGCCAATGGAGAAACGCCTCTTGAACTGGCGGATCGCGTCGTTAAACGCTTTCAGGCTCTCTGGGAAAAACTGAATATTTCCAACACTGATTTCATCCGTACCACCCAGGAACGGCACAAACATACCGTTCAGGAACAGTTTAAAGCGATTGAAGCCAAAGGCGATATTTACCTTGGGGAGTATGAGGATTGGTATTGCACCCCATGTGAAACATTTTGGACAGAAACCCAATTGATTGATGGAAACTGTCCTGATTGTGGCCGTCAAACAACAAAACTCAAAGAGGAATCCTACTTTTTCCGAATGAGCAAATATCAGGATCAACTCATTAAACATATTGAGGAGAATCCTGACTTTATTCAACCCAAGTCACGACGCAATGAGATCCTCAGCTTTGTTCGGGAAGGTTTACGTGATCTCTCTATCTCGCGAACATCATTTTCCTGGGGTATTCCAGCTCCCGGCAACGAGAAACATATTATCTATGTCTGGTTTGATGCCCTGACCAACTATATTTCGGCTCTTGGCTATCCAGAGGATAAGAATGGTAAATTTGCTACCTACTGGCCAGCGGTTCACATGATCGGTAAAGACATTTTACGTTTTCACGCCGTCTACTGGCCAACCTTTCTCATGGCTGCTGGCCTCCCCTTACCAGAAAAGGTCTTCGCTCATGGTTGGTGGACAGTTGAGGGACAGAAAATGAGCAAAAGTCTGCGCAATGTCGTTGAGCCAAACATGTTGATTGACAAATATGGCGTCGATGCAATTCGCTACTTTTTACTCCGTGAAGTTCCCTTTGGCCTTGATGGTGACTTCTCCCACACGGCGCTGATTCATCGTATAAATTCAGATCTGGCAAACGACCTTGGTAACTTGGTCAGCCGCTCAACCGCCATGCTCGGGAAATATTTTTCTGGTGAACTTCCCACCCCTGGACACAATAATGAAACAGACCAGGCACTTGTTGACCTGTTCACTACTACCATCAATAAAGTTGATGAACACCTCAACAATCTGGCATTCAATAAAGCTCTGATGGCAATCTGGGAATTAATTTCGGCGGGTAATAAATACATTGATGAAACAGCACCGTGGGCACTGGCAAAAGACCCGGAACAGTGTGAGCGGCTGGCAACGGTTATGTATAACCTGCTTGAATCAATCCGTATTATCGCCCTGATCGTTGCTCCATTCATGCCAACCACTGGCGAGAAAATTCTGCAGATTCTTGGTTGTGACAGTAGTAATTTTTCCCTTAATGGTCAAGATCAATGGGGTGGGCTCAACCCTGGAACCAGTATAGAGAAAGCTGCTCCGATGTTCCCCCGGATTGATGACAAATAAGGATTTTGGTTTTGAACTACAATTTTCCGTGTAGCGCAGGTTTATTAATCCGTATTTCAGGGATATGTCACAAATGGTGCTAGGAATGGCAGCAAAAACGGGACTGTCCCCGCATGGGGGCTGTCCCAGGCTTTTGCGGTGCGAACCACTGCGGTTCAATGGCTCCGGTTCCATGGCTCGTAAACTCTTGGGACAGCCCCCGATGGAGCTGGGGACAGTCCCAAGTTTACTACAATACTGGGTAAACTAGCGCTGTTCGTACATGCCCCAAGAAATACTATCTGGTAAGTGCCACAACATCGTGGACTAAAAAAAGTGCCAGTACATCGAAGACAATAGTTCTCTGACAATTGAATAGCAACCGCGTAAACCTGTGAACACCAAATTCTATCAGGAGGTGTTCATGGA
>JAKIUD010000038.1 GCA_021647765.1 Desulfuromusa sp.
TTAACAACCGAGATCAACACAACTGACAAAGCAGCCAGACTGGAACATCAACGCCAGATTAATCATAAAAATCTGCTATTGACTCAGGATAATTACCTATATGGCTTAACCGATAGTCGGGATCTGTTACTCAGTCACATCACCCAACTGGAGATTCTCAGCCAGCAGTTGAACAACCACCGCCAACAACTCAGCAACCGGATCACCCTGGCAAGAGCACTGGGTGGCAGCTGGATGGCAAAAGAAATCGACCAACAACGACAAACTCTGAATAAAGAGCAGGACAGAACCAATGACTGAACAAAAAAATAAATCGCAGCTAGCCTTAAAAATCATCCTCCCTTTGCTGATTCTGATTGTCGGTTTTGTCGGATTCAACATGATGGGCAAGCTGAAAAAAACTCCACATCGACAGCAACCACCACAACTGGGGGTCTTGGTCGATGTTATCGAACTCAAAGCGACAACCCACCAGGCCAAAGTCCATGCAACCGGAACGGTTCAAGCGGAACAAGAGATTGTTCTGGTGCCTCAAGTCAGCGGCAAAGTCAACTGGATGTCACCACAATTGGTCAGTGGCGGTTTTTTCAAAAAAGGGGAAACCTTACTGAAAATTGAGACCAGTGATTTTAAGCTGGCAACTGAAAAAGCTCGTGCTGAGATTGCTCAAGTTCAAGTGGCGCTGGCAACAGAACGAGAACGAGCCAAGGTTGCACTGGCCGAATGGGAACGGATTGATATTGCCGATAAAGGCGATCCTGGTCCTTTGGTTACCCGTAAACTCCAGATAAAACAGCAACAAGCCAATTTGGCGGCAGCGGAAGCAAATTTACAGCAAGCACAGCTGAATTTACAACGCACCGAGCTAAAAGCCCCATTTAACGGTCGTATTCGCCAAGAGCAGGTTGACCTTGGCCAATATTTACGCGCTGGCACCAGCATCGGCAGTTTTTCTGGAACTGATCGTGCAGAAATTCACATCCCTTTGCCATCGGATGAATTAACTTGGTTGGAAATCCCATCAAAAATGGGGAAGAAAGGGTCTGCTGCCACAATATCTCTCCACGGCAACAACAGCGCCAGTTGGCATGGAAAATTGGTTCGTCGTCTTGGTGAAATCGATCCCAACAGCCGCATGGCAACGGTTATTGTTACAGTTGAAGACCCCTACCAGCTGAAAAAGATACTGAACCAGCCCACGTTACCCAATGGTTTGTTTGTTGATATTGAACTACAGGGTGATAAATTTGCAAATATCATCAGTATCCCGCGGAAAGCATTGCATGCAGACCATCTGGTCTGGGTTGCTGATAGCAAAAATCGTCTCAGGTTGCGATCTGTCGATATTCTGCGCCGGGAAAAACAGAAGATACTGATCAAGGGTGGTCTCCAGGCTGGAGAAAAATTGATACTGACAACCCTTTCAGGAGCCACCGAGGGAATACTTCTGCGACCGGTGCTACGGGAGAACCCGCAATGAAAGGAGCAGTTAAATGGATGGCCTTAAACCACGTGGCTGCCAACCTGTTGATGCTGGTTCTGATCCTCGGGGGCGTCATTATGGCGCCAAGCATCAAACAGGAAATTTTTCCGGAGGTTTCTCTCGATCGCGTTTCGGTGTCGGTCGCCTATCCCGGTGCCGGCCCTGAAGAGGTCGAAGAAGGAATCATCATCAAAGTTGAGGAGAGTCTGACAGCTGTCGATGGGATTAAACAGCTCAAGGCGACTGCCAACGAAGGATTTGGAACGGTTATTGCCGAGATTTACTCCGATGAAGATGTTGATAATGTCCTGCAAGATATCAAAAGTGAAATTGATCGGATCACTACATTTCCAGAAGATGCAGAAAAACCAGTGATCAGCAAGCTGTCCAACCGCCGCGAAGTTATCTCGCTGGCAATCTACGGAGAGGCCACAGAGAAGGTTCTGCGTGAACAGGCCGAACGGATCCGCGATGAATTACTGGAGTTACCAGATATTACTCAAGTTGATCTTGGCGGGGTACGACCATTTGAAATTACCATCGAAATTCCAGAAAGAACTCTGCAACGCTATCATCTGACCCTTGACCAGGTAGCAGCAGCGATCCGTTCGGCATCACTCGACCTGCCAGGCGGGACAATTAAAACCACCGGTGGCGAGATTTTGCTCAGAACCAAAGAGCGCCGCTACTGGGGTCCTGAATATACCGATATCACCATCCTGGCTAACCCGGATGGAACCCAGGTTAAACTGGGAGATATTGCTAATGTGGTCGACGGGTTTGCCGACAGCGAAACCTATGGCCGGTTTGACGGCAAGCCTGCGGCTATGGTGCAAGTCTTTCGCATTGGTGAACAGAAACCAACCGAAATTTCTGCCCGTATTATCTCCTACGTTGAAGAAAACAGCCCAACACTTCCGGGCAGCCTGCAACTGGCAATCTGGAACGATACCACCGAGATTTTCAACAGCCGCATGAGTATGTTGCAAAGAAATGCCCTGTTGGGACTGGGGCTGGTCATCATCATCCTTGGTCTGTTCCTGGAAATACGCTTGGCCGGTTGGGTCATGCTTGGCATTCCGATTTCGTTTTTCGGCACCTTGTTTCTCATGCCCTGGCTCGGAGTCTCAATCAATATGATCTCGCTGTTTGCCTTCATTCTGGCTCTCGGGATTGTCGTCGATGACGCTATCGTTGTCGGTGAAAATATCTACGAACATCGGCAGCGAGGCAAGCCTTATGCGCAAGCTGCCATCGATGGAGCCCTTGAAGTTGCCATACCGGTCACATTTTCAGTTTTAACCACGGTAGCGGCCTTTCTACCGCTGATTTTTGTCACTGGCATGATGGGAAAATTCATCAAAGTTATCCCGATTATTGTCATCACCTTGTTGCTGGTATCCCTGGTCGAGTCGTTGCTGATTCTACCTGCCCATTTAAGCTCCGGCAAAGCACGGCCAGCCAAAGGGGGAATACTCGGAGGCATTGAGCAAGTTCGCGGCTGGTTTAGTGGCGGGATGGAGCGTTTTATTAACGGCCCATATCAATGGTTGCTGAAGCTGAATATCCATTACCGCTATATTTCCCTGACCATAGGGATAGTAGCCCTGCTTATAACTGTTGGAGTGGTTAAAAACGGGCTGATCAAATTCACCTTCATGCCTGAAGTGGATGGGGACCGAATCACGGTCGGAATCCAGATGAACCGGGGAGTACCGATTGAAGAAACCGGACGGGTTGCAGATCTGATTTTAAAAAAAGGGATGGAAACGGTTTCAGAATATGATGAGACGCGCCCGGCCGGAGACAGTATCCTCCGCAATGTTTATACTGTGGTTGGTGGCAATATTGCTGGTGGTGGACCAGCTGGTGGTTCCAGTGTCACAGCAACCCATATGGCCAATATTGCTATGTTCCTGACCAAAAGTGAGATTCGTGGTATTCCAGCAACAGAGATATCTGCCGCATGGCGTAAAAAAGTTGGTGAGATACCGGGACTTGACTCCCTGACCTTCCGCTCCAATCTGGTGCGAATGGGAGCCAATATTGATGTCCTGCTGGCTCATCAGGATTTTTCCGTTCTGGAGAAATCCTCTGAACGAATCCGCAAGGTTCTGGCAGAATATCAGGGAGTCAGTGATATAGAAGATACCTATACGCGTGGCAAACGGGAAATCAAACTGAAGCTGAGACCCGCGGCACGAACACTGGGGATCACCGAAACCGACCTGGGACGTCAGATTCGAGCCGCCTTTCATGGGGCAGAAGCGCTGCGACTCCAGCGTGGTCGCAATGAAATCAAGGTGATGGTTCGGTACCCCGATGCCAATCGGCGCGAATTGTGGAATTTTGAAACAATGCGGATTCGCACCCCTAGCGGCCAGGCAATTCCTTTACTCCAGGCAGCAGAAGCGATCGAAGGACAAAGTTTTTCCGAAATTAATCGAACCGACCGAAAACGGGTTATCAATATTTCGGCAACCGTCAACAACGAGCAGAGTAACGCTCAGGAAATCATTGCCGACTTGAAACAGAATCTTCTGCCACAGTTAGTTGCGGACTACCCCGGCTTGAGTTGGGATATGGAAGGGGAAGAAAAAGAACGCAAGGAATCCCTTGGAAGTATGCTCAGTGGGTTTAAATTGTCTCTGATTGCCATTTTCGCCTTGCTGGCCATTCCATTTCGAAGTTACAGTCAACCACTGCTGATTATGGCTGCCATCCCCTTCGGGATGATTGGTGCAATCCTTGGCCACATCATCATGGGTTTCAACCTGAGTTTGTTGAGCATGTTCGGAATGGTTGCACTGGCTGGTGTGGTTGTTAATGATTCATTACTGTTAATTGACAAAATAAATCGTAGCCGCCGTGAAGGGTTGCCCCTGTATGATGCGATTATTACTGCTGGAACCCGGCGCTTTAGACCCATCATTCTGACTTCACTGACCACCTTTTTTGGTCTGATGCCGATGATTCTGGAAACCAGTGTGCAAGCACAGTTTCTCGTGCCAATGGCCATCTCTCTTGGCTTCGGTATTCTGTTTGCTACTGGTATCACCCTGCTTCTGATCCCGGCACTCTACATAATTCTAGAAGATGTCAGGCGGTTAGTTGGGCTGAAGGAAGAACATGCCAGGCAGCATATTGAAACAGGGAATTAATGATGAAAAAGTGCCCCTTCTGCGCAGAAGACATCCAGGATAAAGCGATCAAATGTAAACACTGTGGCGAATTTCTAACCGCCTCGCCGCCACGGGAGGCAGAAGATAAGACCCCATGGTATTTCAAAAAATCCACGATCATCATTGCGCTTGCCAGTGTGGGGCCGCTGGCTCTACCGTTAATCTGGTGGCACCCACAGACATCCATTGCATGGAAGATTGGTCTCACCATAGGAATCCTTATTCTCAGTTGGGTTTTATATCAAACCACAATGCAATTCATTCATACTCTTCAGGAGTATTACAAACTCCTTGATAGTCTATGAGTGGATGGAATTCATATAATTTTGGGCAACAGCCTGAGAATAGCAAACAAATAGCGAAAAGATGATTGTTGATTTACCCGGAATACGTTAAAAAGAGCGACACGATCTGCTACTGCATTTTGAAACTCAGTAGTTAAACGTAGATAACCATCGTTTTCACAATTAGACACTTACCACTTTAGGATTTCAGCATGAACGTGATCGACATCATCAATAACAGTGACAAAACCGTTTTTTCCTTCGAACTGCTTCCCCCACTCAAAGGGAGCGATGCTGGTAAAATTTATCGCACCGTCGAAAGTCTGATCGATTTTGATCCTAAATATATCAATATCACCACCCACCGCGATGAGACAGTCTTTATCGAGGCACCAGATGGAACGATAGAAAAGAGAACCGTGCGTAAGCGTCCGGGAACAGTGGCGATTGCCGCAGCGATTCAACACAAGTATGATATCCCGGTGGTTCCTCATATTCTGTGTGGCGGTTTTTCAAAAAGCGAGACCGAACATGTCCTGATCGATCTCAATTTTATGGAAATCAACAACATACTGGCATTGCGAGGCGATGGTTTAAAAACAGATCATGTTTTTCGCCCAAACTCAGATGGACATGCCCATGCCACTGAACTGGTTGAGCAGATCATCAACTTGCGAGCGGGAAAGTATCTGGAACCTGATCTGAAAAACACCGCACCTCTGGACTTTTGTATCGGTGTTGCCGGATACCCAGAAAAACATTTTGAGGCACCCAATATTGAGACAGATCTGGACTACCTGAAACAAAAAATAGCTGCCGGAGCAGACTATATTGTGACGCAGATGTTTTTTGACAATCAGGTTTATTACGATTTTGTCGACAAATGTCGTGCGGCAGAGATCAACGTACCAATTATTCCCGGCATTAAGCCGATCAACCTCAAAAACCAACTGACCGTATTACCCAAACTCTTCAACATCAACTTACCGCAGGAACTGGCGGCAGAACCGGACAAATGTAAAGATAATGACGCCGCAAAAGTGGTAGGGACACAGTGGGCAATCCAGCAGTCAAAAGATCTGGTCACCCATAATGTCCCCAGCCTGCATATCTATACCTATGGTGTTTCCGACAATACGCGAAAAATCGTTAAAGCAGTTTTTTAAGTACCAACATGCTGAAGCTGCTAACATTCCCAGCAAAAGATGAGAATGAAACGGATCCATTACTTTTATTGCAGTCTGACTAGTTCAGGTTCTCGACTTGCTTTGACAGAGACTCTAATTAAAGATGAAAAACGGAACCATTAAAGCTGATGGTCTGCTATTACTGACCGCAACGATCTGGGGATTTGCCTTTGTTGCCCAGCGAGTTGGAATGGACTATGTCGGTCCCTTCACCTTCAATGCCATCCGCTTTGCCCTCGGTAGTCTCTCGCTGCTGCCATTAATTCTCCTGCTCCAGAAACGGCAGTCAAGTACCGTTTATCACCAACGTTCTGACACGCACAAATCAGTTCTATTCGGTGGTATTCTGGCTGGTGGAGCCCTGTTTGCTGGAGCCTCGCTGCAACAGGCTGGGTTGGTCTACACAACAGCGGGTAAAGCCGGTTTTATCACCGGACTCTACGTAGTGATCGTCCCTCTCCTCGGATTATTCTGGCGCCAGCGTCCCCGTATCGGCACTTGGCTGGGAGCCATACTTGCCGCTATCGGTCTCTATTTCCTGAGTATCACCAAAGAATTCAACATCTCTTTCGGCGATCTTCTGGTGCTGATCGGAGCCTTTTTCTGGGCTGGTCATGTGCTACTGATCGGCTGGTTAGCTCCGCGAACCGATTCTCTGAAACTTGCCGCTACCCAATTCGCTATCTGTTCACTGCTCAGCTTTTTGACCGCTCTGGCCATCGAAACCATGAGTATTGCTTCGATCTGGCAAGCGGCAGTACCAATTCTCTATGGTGGGATCGGTTCTGTCGGTATCGCCTATACCTTACAGGTTATTGCTCAACGGGATGCTCATCCTGCCCACTCAGCGATCATTCTAAGCCTTGAAGGTCTCTTTGCCGCAATTGGTGGCTGGGTGCTGTTGGGTGAAGTGCTCTCCCTTCGTGCTCTTTTCGGTTGTGCTATGATGCTTGCAGGGATGGTTCTTTCTGAACTGTCCGGTTTTTTCGGCAAACAAAAACCAGAAATGCCGATAAAACCAACCAAATGACTCGTTTGCCGCAAGGGGGGAAACATATGACCATACCAAAGATTTTCACCATCGGAACCGTGTTCCTGATCGCCAGTCTGCCGCTGCTTTCCTGCTCCGGTAAACGCCCTTCGAATTTGGGTATCTCCGATTCCAGATTGGCTCCCTGTCCAGCCTCGCCGAACTGTCTATCAAGCGATGCTCATGACAGCGACCACAAAACTTCTCCGTTTCTAATTTCTGGAGATCCCAGCGAAGCCTGGGCAGCGGCTCGAGAGATTGTAGCGGCATTGCCCCGTACTCGTATTGTGAACGAAACGCCGGAATACCTTCACGCCGAGTGTCGAAGCAGCGTGTTCCGCTTTGTTGACAACCTGGAACTCCACCTGCGTCCCTCTGCAGGGATCATTGCAGTACGCTCGGCATCACGTTTGGGACATTCAGACTTTGGTGTCAACAAACGCCGGATAGAAACCTTACGAGCTGCCCTCATCAGTCGAGGAGTAGCCAGGTAGTCTGTTTGGTGCCCCGAAAGTTTTGAGCCACGAAGAACAGCGCTGGTTTCCTCCGCAAAACCGGGATTGTCCCCGCAGGGGAGATATCCCCAGATCTCGCAGGACTCCTGCTCAAATTGTACGACGGGGTTGGATCGTTTTTGTCTTACTGATGGAGATTTACAGCAATCTGCTCAATTTAATCTCCATCCAGCACCTTTCTCACTGTTTGAGCCAATTTGGCCAGCTCCAGCGGTTTCATCATAAATGCGTTAATTTCAAGCTTCTTAATGATGTTTTCGTCCACTTTGCTGCTGTAGCCAGTACAGAGGATAGTTGCCAGATTCGGTTTGACTTTTTGCAGTTCCTGAATCAATTCCTGGCCGGTCATATCGGGCATGGTCTGGTCAGTGATCACAAGATCAAAATAGTCAGGGTTGGCTTGGAACAGTTTGAGAGTTTCTGTACTACTGGTCATAGTGCTGACCTGATAACCAAGTTCAGAGAGCATGGTTGCTCCCAGTTGAGCCAACAGCTCATCGTCATCAATGAAGAGGATCTTTTCCGAGCCACGCGGAATGGCGGTATTTGCTGTGCTGGATCTTACTTGTGCTGTATCACTGAGTGGAAAGTACAGCTCAAAAGTTGATCCTTGGCCAGGAGTGCTCTGGACTTTGATCAGTCCACCATGCTCGACAACCATCCCCTGAAGGGTGGCTAATCCCATTCCGGTCCCTTTGTCGACAGCTTTGGTGGTGAAGAAAGGATCGAAGATTTTCTCAATCAGATCCGCTGTCATGCCACAGCCACTATCCTGAACGCTGAGTTGGATATAGGTTCCGGGGGAGCATTGATACTGGGCGGGAATGTTTTTTCGTTGCAAGTCGAGTACTTTAAGAGAAATTATGATTTCTCCCCGTTCATCCATGGCTTGAACTGCGTTGTTACTGAGGTTGATTAAAGCTTCCTGAATTCGGGTTGGATCTGCCTGGATCGTGAGATCGCGGCACTCAGCACCGGGGTGGTAATGGATCTTGACCGTTGTGGGAATGGTGGAACGTAACAGTTTCAGGGTTTCATCGACCACGAGTGCTATTTGTACAGGTTCACTGTTAAGAACCCCGCGGCGGCTATAGGAAAGAATGTTCTGAATCAGGTCACGGGAGCGCATTACGGCAATTTTTGCATTGTTCAGCAGTGGCATCACTTCGCTATTACCAGGCAGCTTAATCTGGGTCAGTTCAATCCCCCCGAGGATAATGGAGAGATTGTTGTTGAAGTTGTGCGCCATCCCTCCGGCCATCATACCGAGGGCTTCGATTTTGTGTTTCTGAGCCAGTTGGGCTTCGAGTTCAAGACGTTGTGCTTCAACTTGTTTGCGGTCGGTGATGTCCTCACCTGAAAAAAGGATGCCAGAGATACCTGTTTCATCTTGCAGCAGAGTATTGTGGAAGAAGATAATCCGCTCTTCACCCGCGCTGTTGAGAATCGCATTCTCGTAGAACTCCAGCGGTTTTAAATCACCGTTCATCAGTTGTCTGAAAACCTCTTTGACCTCCGTCCGAACTGCCTCTGGCAGACAAACTTCAAACCAGTTACGCCCCAGCAGTTCACCTTCCGGATAGCCGAAGATCTGATAGCCCTTTTTGTTCATCAAGATGATCTCACCCTGCCTGTTCAGTGCCCCGAACATAACACCCGCAATATCAAGATACTGCTGGGCGGTCTCCTTCTGCCTGATAAGGGTCTGCTGGGCTTGATGTTGCTCGGTAATATCGCGATTATTCCCCCGCCGGCCAGCGTAGTTTCCGTGTTGATCAAAGACTGGAGAACAATGATGTTCTAACCAGCGTTCTTCACCAGTCTTTGTTATGATGGGAAATTTGATTGAATAAAGGGGAGTTTTTTTGTTGTTTTCGTCAGCGTAATGCTGGTGGACTGTCTCAGCATAATCGGGGCTGATCAAGTCAAATAAAAGTCTTGGATTGGCCATGAAATCATCCGAAGAATAGCCGGTTATCCGCTCACAGGAGGGTGATACATAGATATACTTTCCTTCCGGGTTGAGCCAATATTCCCAGTCGTAGGTATAATCGGCGAGCAGGCGGAATTTTTGTTCACTTTCCCTGATCGTCTGCTCGGTCAGACGTGTTTGGGTTAAGTCGTGCAGATCCATCAGGATACCAGTTGCTGCCCCCGTTTCATCGCGCACAATTTTGACCTTGATCTCAAGCGGTTTTCCGACCGGGTTGTTAGCATCGTCCGCTTCCATAATCAGGGCAAGGTCACGTTTCTCTTCTTGAGCCAGGCAGACGGGGCAAGGATCCTCCTCTCCTTGTGGATGAATCAGCTCAACGATATGACAACCAATGGCATGTTCCGGCGTGGTTTCTAGCATTCTATAAAAAGCTGAATTTGCCCGCAGGAGGCGACGATCGGTATCCAGCAGATAAATAACATCCTCGAATTGATCCATGATAAGCCGCCATTCATGGGCGGCGTTTTGGAGAATATTCTCAGCCTGTTTCCGCTCAGTGATATCATAAATCATCGAATATAAAACTGATTTTCCCTGAATCTGAATCGGGCCACTGTAGACCTCTACATCACGGATATCACCATTGGCTAACTGGTGTTTGAAATTAAAATGGTGACGTTGCCCTTTCCTGACACTGTCCATCTCTGCAAACAGCTGTTGCTCGGTCAACTGGTTGATATCAGTAATCTTCATTCGTAGCAGCGTATCTTTATCATAACCATAGTAGCGACAGGCGGCAGGGTTTGCATCAACGATAGCTGCTGTTTCCGGGTCTATCAGTAACATGACACAATGGTTGTTTTGAAACAGACTTCGGTAACGTGATTCGCTTTCAAGGAGTTTGTTTTCATTCTGTTTGCGTTCAGTGATATCAATATGCAGCCCAACAATACAAACCGGGTTGCCGTATTTATCTCGCTCTGAGATCTCACCCTGTGCCAGAATCCGCATCCAGTCACCGTTTTTAGTTTTGAATCTAAATTCAACAGCATAGGTTTCAATTTCACCAGACAGATATCGCTGGATTTCACTTTCAGCCAGGGCAAGGTCATCTGGATGGACCCGTTTTTTCCACTCAGCAAAATGGTGTGGAAATTCATCTGGCTCATAACCGGACATCAGAAAATAATTAGGATCAAAATAGACACTATCTTCGGCAATATTCCAATCCCAAAGCCCATACTTTATTCCTTTGAGTGCCAGAGAGAGGCGCTGTAACTGTTGTTCAGACGTGAGCATGAATTATTTCTCCTAAGATTAAGGGACAAACCACGCATCAATATGGAAGGGATATGAAATTATGTCGTTAAAACCCATATTAAGCAACGTATTTGTGGTTTTGTTGCATGGGTCTTTATGAATGATACGCAGGTTGGGTATCGCGAGAGCGGCCTCTCTCTAGTTGCGTAACTTTAATTCCGGGGACATGTGCCAATGGCGCTAGTTTAAGCAATTTCGTAGTAATCTCGGGACTGTTCCCAGCACCATCGGGAGCTGTCCCAAGAGTTTACGAACCACGAAGAACCACGGTGGTTCGCACCGCAAAGGTCTGAGACAGCCCCCATGCGGGGACAGTTCCGCACAGATCCCAGCATGCGGAACTACCGTACTGGACTCCTGCCTCAGGTCAAACGCAAAAACATTGCTATTTCTCGTACCCTAATGAATTAGTCCCTCGGCAAAGCCAAGGATTACTACTTTGTACTTAAAAATGGAATATCTCAGTATCCAGGATATCAGCGCGCAAAAAGAGGCGGAGGAAAAGGCGATTAAAAGAGGTCATGGAGAGAGTGCATCAGGGAATCGATCTCGTAAACAGCCACACAGTCTGATTGAAGAATAACCGATTTGATATATAATTAATCCTTTGACTGAAAGTCCCTTTACAAAACCCACCTTAGTCGTCATCCTCACAAATGGGGGGGTCCACGCATCACGGAACCATTGGATTCCCACCTGCGCGGGAATGACAAAATGAGTAGCAACTGAAAACCTTGGACTCAAGTCCATAGTTTTGACTGGGAGTCTGTCCGAGAATAAGGGGCGAAGCGAAAGCCCGGAAGTTTGAGAGCAAATTTTGGCTCGTTTGAGAGCTCATAGCCGTAGCTATGGGCTGAAAAGGAGCTGATATATGAGCCAAGCAGCTAGCTTTGCGGCCGGATATTCATTGTCGGACAGGCTCCTGGCGTGAAGAATCAATAAAGTTCGAGATCGGCTCATGCCCTAACCAGAGGAGCCATAATGGATAGCTTACTTTCAAAACACTGGCATCATTTGCCGCAAGACGAGGTCACAACGCTGCTGGAATCGGACGGAGACAAGGGGCTCGACATATTTGAGGTGACCCACCGGCAGACGCATTTCGGACCGAATAGCCTCACACAGAAGAAAGGCAAAAACCCCCTAATTTTATTTCTGCAGCAGTTTCATCAGCCGCTTATCTATATTCTGTTGGTCGCTACGGCCGTCACCTTTGCACTGCAAGAATGGGTCGACAGTGGTGTCATCTTCGGTGTTGTTCTGGTCAATGCGGTGATCGGTTACGTCCAGGAAGCCAAGGCGTTAAAGGCCATTGAAGCACTGGCGCGCGGCATGGAAGGGATAGCGACGGTGGTGAGGGCAGGAGAAAAACAAAAAATCAACGCCTCCGAGTTGGTTCCTGGGGATCTTGTGCTGCTGCAATCCGGGGATAAGGTGCCAGCGGATCTGCGCTTGTTACGTTCTCGAGAGCTGCAGATCGATGAATCGGCATTGACAGGCGAGTCCGTTGCGGTGCAAAAACAGCCGCAACGGTTGGCTCGGGAAACGGTACTTGCTGATCGGATCAACATGGCCTATTCGTCCGCCCTGGTGACCTATGGTACCGGTGCAGGCATTGTCGTTGCGACAGGTGACGGTACGGAGATCGGACGGATCAACGCACTGATCGCCAGCGCAGCGACACTGGCTACGCCGCTGACCAGGAAAATCGCACAATTCAGTGGCATTCTGTTGTGGGTCATTCTGGGTCTGGCCGGCTTGACCCTGCTGGCCGGCTGGTTACACGGGGAACCCCTGCTCGACACCTTTATGGCGGCGGTGGCTCTGGCCGTCGGTGCGATACCGGAGGGGCTGCCTGCGGCGATGACCATCATGCTGGCACTCGGGGTAAGCAAGATGGCGCGGCGTAACGCGATCATCCGCAAGATACCTGCAGTTGAAACCCTGGGCAGCACGACAGTTATCTGTTCTGACAAGACTGGAACCTTGACCCAGAACCAGATGACGGTGCAGCAGGTCTGCACCGGAGACAAATGTTATCAGTTCTCGGGTGTGGGCTATGTGCCGCAAGGTGAGGTTCGCCTTGATGAATCCACGGTCGATCCACAAGCACACCCTGCCCTTGAGGAGTGTTTGAAAGCCGGTCTGCTCTGTAACGATTCGCGTCTGATCGACAACAGCGGACAGTGGGACATCGAGGGTGACCCAACAGAGGTTGCGTTGCTCACTGCCGCCGCCAAGGCAGGGCTTTCACGAGAGGCGCTTGAACAGGCGCTCCCGCGCATCGATACGCTGCCGTTCGAATCCCAGCATCAATACATGGCGACGCTGCACGATGCGGGAACAGATGCGGCGGTCATTTATATGAAGGGTTCGGTTGAAAGTGTGTTGTCCCGCTGTCGCGACACCTACGGGGCAGATTCTGAACTTGGGTTACTCGATCAGCCAGGCATCCACCGCGAAGTGGAAACGATGGCGGCAAGAGGGCTGCGGGTGCTGGCATTTGCCCGCAAGATTGTCACGACTCCGGCTCAATCGGTTGCACCTGCCGACGTAGCCGATGGTCTGACCTTTCTTGGGCTCCAGGCCATGATGGATCCGCCGCGACCGGAGGCGCTAGCCGCCGTCAGCGCCTGTCAGAAGGCCGGCATCCAGGTCAAGATGATTACTGGCGACCATCTGGTTACCGCCACGGCGATCGCTCGTCAAATAGGCCTCAACGGCACCGTGGGCAGCGATCCGGACAGTTTCGCTATCGGCGGACAGTGGCTCGCGCAATTGACCGACCATGAACTGGTCGAGGTCGCCCAGCGGGCGGTGGTGTTTGCGCGGGTCTCCCCCGAGCAGAAGCTCCGGCTGGTGGAGGCGCTTCAGGCCGAGGGACATGTGGTAGCGATGACCGGCGACGGGGTCAACGATGCACCGGCGCTCAAGCAAGCCGATATCGGCATTGCCATGGGTATAGGTGGCACTGAAGTTGCTAAAGAGGCGGCGGATATGGTGCTCACCGACGACAATTTTTCAACCATCGAAGCGGCGGTTGAGGAAGGGAGGGCGGTGTTCGACAACCTCGTCAGGTTTATCACCTGGACCCTGCCCACCAACATCGGTGAGGGGCTGGTGATCCTCGTTGCCGTATTCGCAGGGATCGCACTCCCCATTACTCCGGTTCAGATTCTCTGGATCAATATGACAACAGCGGTGTTGCTGGGACTGACGCTGGCCTTCGAGGTTAAGGAGCCGGGGATCATGGAACGCCCGCCGCGACGTCCTGAAACACCGGTACTCACCCGGGTGCTCGGTTTTCGTATCGGTCTGGTGAGCCTGATGTTATTGCTCGGCGCCTTTGGCCTATTCGAATGGACGCTGCTACAGGGTCAAAGCATCGAAACAGCGCGCACCGTCGCAGTCAATATGTTCGTGTTCGGCGAGCTCTTCTATCTGTTTAATTGCCGATCGCTACAACACACGATGTTCAAACTGGGCATTTTTTCCAACCGCTGGCTCATCCTCGGTGTGATTGTCATGGCGCTGTTGCAAATTTTCTTCACTTACTCCCCGGCAATGAATCTGCTGTTTGGAACCGCACCCATGGGAATTGCTGAATGGACCTGGGTTCTGACCGGCGGATTGGTGATCTACAGCGTGGTGGGTACCGAGAAATGGCTACGTCGTCGCACCAGCAGTGAGAACGACAAGTAAAACGGGCATGTTTCCCGGCATCTTCACTGAAATGCGGTACTGCTGCTGTTGGCAGCATCTGGGGTGCGCATTGCTAGGTGAGACACCAACATCTGGCTAACCTGGATACGCTCAGAGACAAGATAACCAGCTACCCGGAGCAGGAGACCATGGCCGATAACGTATTCTGAAATACCCCAGTTTTTAATCTGCCTGGGGAATTATTTAAAAATATCAAAGATGCCTTTGCGCGCTTTTTTAACAAACTCGCGATCCTCCAACAAAGCATCAAGTTCTCCCGCATCAAGATGTAAAGCACCACATTTTTCATTGACACAAATGTCGATAGCGACCTTTCCCTTCTGGATTTCAACCAGCGATTCTGTCCCACAGCGGAAACAGTGATACTGGTGTTCCTCTCGGTATTTCCGATCGCTATCCTGAACGGCCTTTTCCCGTAACCCCTTGATCTGCTCCTGCGCCTGCTGGGCGAAAAAACTATCTTCCTTGTTCATTTTTACTTTTAGATGTTCTGACATAATTCAATATTCCTCCTTGCGTAATTAAGTATAAGATTCTGAGTCGCATGCTGATGAAAGCCCTGTGTACAACACTTGTTGCCAATACCTGGGAGGCAATTACACCGACTCGCCCGACTATCTCCACCTGAATTCTACACTGATTTCACCCTGTTTTACTAGACAACTCCGACAAAAATTCCAGATAAACCCTGAATCAGTGGGTGTCACGATGGTAAATCCGGATGTTCCACCACGCTGCCATCAGCAGTACAGTGCCATTCGGGACACCATACTCAATCCAAAACAATACACGGACAAACCGGTAAGTAATTACGATCTCTGCTTGCTGGAAGTTTTCCCTCGAACATAAAGCCACCAGTAGACCCCCCCGACAAAGAGACCACCTCCAACAAAGTTTCCCAGGGTGACACTAATCAGGTTACTCTGCCACATGGTTACCCAACCCAGTTGATCAATAACAGCAGCATCAAGTCCAGAGGCCAAGCGCGCACCCGGTAAGTTTTTGGCAAAGATTCCCGCTGGGATAAAGTACATATTAGCAACGACGTGTTCAAACCCTGCCGTGACAAAAGCCATGATCGGGAAGAAGATACCGAGCACCTTGCCGCTGATATCCTTTGCCGCCATGGCCTGCAGGACAGCCAGACACACCAGCCAGTTACAGCCCACAGCACGGAAAAAATAGGCCCAATTATGGGAATGCCCGGCAACTTCTTGGCTGACTTTTGCCGATGCAATCTGCAAAGCGGTTCCGCCAAAAACACCATCCATGATTCCGGTCTGGCTGACAATCATCCAGGCAAGGAAGATAGAACCAAGCAGATTGCCCAGATAAACCCAGAACCAGTTACACATCACCTGGGCAAAAGAGACTTTTTTCTCCAGGAAGGCCGTCGTCATCATGGTATTTCCGGTCCAGAGTTCAGATCCCGGGATAATGACCAGCATCAGCCCAACACTGAAAACAGTCCCAATAAAAAACTTCTTTAGCCCGATCCAGGAGAAATCCCCCGTGCCAAGAACGGTGGCCAGATGTGCCGCAAATCCGATATAAGCCCCCGCCAGAAAACCGAGAACCAGAAGCTGCAGCGCCGATTGCTGAACCTTGGCTTCTCCCCAGCTGACAAGGGAAGTTGCCAGCTCTTCCGGAGTCAGGAAGTTTTTCATGAAAGGTTGTCTCCTAAATCAGTGGATGTCACGATGACAAATCGGGATATTCCACCACACTGCCATCAGCAGCACGGATCAACAGAATATCTCCCCGCTTTTTGGCATATTCGGGAACCAGTGGCACCTTCCCTTTTCCTCCAGGGAGATCAATAATATACTGTGGTGATGCCAAGCCTGACACTGAACCACGGAGTGAATGGATAATTTTTAATCCGGTTTTGACTGAAGTGCGAAAGTGTCCGGTACCGCGAGTCAAATCCATCTGATGCAGATAATAGGGACGCACCCGCATTTTCAGCAGGCCACGGAATAACACGCTGATAATTTCAGGCTGATCATTGACCCCACGGAGGAGTACCGTCTGATTCCCCAATACAATTCCGGCATCTGCCAATCGAGCACAAGCCTCTGCCGCTTGTTCCGTCAGTTCACGCGGATGGTTGAAATGGGTATTCAGATAGAGAGGCTGAAATTTCTTCAGCATGGCACATAATCGATCGGTAATTCGCTCTGGAAGAGTCACCGGAACCCTGGTGCCGATACGGATCATTTCGACATGGGGAATCGCATAAACCCTGGCGAGTAAATCTTGTAAAACGGGATCGGGCAACAGCAGTGGGTCTCCACCGGAAAAAATCACATCACGAATTTGTGAATCTGCCGCAATATAATCGATTCCCTCACGTAATTCTCGAAAACTCAGAGCCATATCAGCACAACCAACCTTCCGTTTGCGGGTGCAAAAACGGCAATAGCTGGCACAACTGCCAGAAACATAGAATATGACCCGGTCGGGATAGCGATGAATGATGGCAGGAACGGGAGAATTATCCTCTTCAGCCAGGGGGTCAGATAATCCATCTTCGGTAAGTTCGTGTAGATCAGGCACACATTGTTTCCAGATCGGATCACCAACCTGCTCAATCAATCCCAGATAATAGGGAGTGATACGCATAGGATATCTTGCCTCGGCCACCGCAAGTGGACGTGGATCAAAAGCAAAGGAACCCACCAACTGATCTACCGACGTCACAGCATCCTGCAAAGATTGCTGCCATAGTTCTTGAGCCATCAGTCCGCCTCCATGGGATGTCGTAGATCACGCAGAACCCAGGTGGCAACCAGCAGCACCAACAATCCCACATCACGCCACAATGCAGTTAAAGGACTGGTCGGATTGGCGGCACCGGGCTTAAAACAGCCGCAGTCGATATCAAGACCACGGATGATGGCAGAGGACAGCGCAAGCATAAAGATAATATTCAGGACAAACAGAACCAACACGGCAGGACGAATCCGCATATTAAGCAGCAGCAATATTCCGCAAAGCAACTCAAGATAGGGAAGAATTGAGGCAATTAAATAATTCCAGGCGTAAGGAAGAATCTGATAGTTGGCAATCTGTCCGGCAAAATCAACAACATCATTGGCTTTGACCACTCCGGCATAAATGAAAACTGCCGCCAAAACAAGACGGCTGATATGGTAGACAGTTTTCCTCAGCAGTTTCATTGGTTCGCCCCCTCCAACGCTCGGCCAGCGTCTTTCCACTCGGGAAGTCCCCCTTCATAGACCAGAACATCCAGATACCCTTCCTGGATGAGACGGACACCCAAATCAAAAGAATCGGGGCAACCATAACCACTACAGTAAGTTATCAGGGTCTGGTCAACGGGAATCAGCTGCTTAAATTTCTCAATCTGGTTCGCAAAATCAGCAAACGGCAGAGAGAGCGCCCCCGCAAGATGTTCTTGTTGATAAGAGTGAAAACTTCGGGCATCAATCAACAGAGCTCCTGCAGAAAGAAGTTCATCCAGATCAACCAATTCTATCGGGATAGGGAAAGCATCAATGGCGTCGGCAGCAACGATTGTACCCTCACTGGTTTCTGCACTGTTAGAAACTGCGGGAGCAACAGATTTACCTGAAAAAACCCTGAATATCAGTTTAAAATTAAGACTCAAACCAACCGTAGCAGATAAAACACAAAGGATGAGAACTTCCAGAAAAATCCGCCGCATGGATGGGCTAAGAAACAAGCTATTCATCCGGGGATTCTTCCAGGGTTGGAGAAAGGGTACTGACTGTTTCCCGCAGGCGCTGGTTATCCTTGCTCAAGCGGTCAATTCGGTGATTGCAGTCGGTGAGCACCTCGTTGAGTTCATCAAGTAATTGTGTTTGGTGACTGAAACGGATTTCCAATTCAGTCATCCGCTCTTGCAGGTTTTCAAGCATGGTTGGTCTCCTTTGACTACTTTATAACGTGCCAAGTCATTAGATGCCAATACCATTTTGAAATAAACGACCCCACGGCAAACTGCAAGGAATAAAATCTGACAATTATTTTAGTGTTGCCATCAGTGCAGTCAACGCTAGGACTCTGTATATTTTAAACTTTCGTAAAATTGCGTAGGGATTTTTCGTGTCAACAAGGCGTGGTTTTCGCTGCATAGCCAGAGCTATATAGCGGAAATAGCAACGCAGTTGACGCGTAAAAGAACAAGCAAGGGACGAAGAGTTAAGGTGTACAGAGTACTAGATTCTAGCTCCCAAGGGTGTTTGTTGGCGGGGATGTGTTTATGCGACCCTTGTTCTGGGTGTTGCGAAATCATCAGCCAAACAATTGAAGAATGCTGCAGCTCCGTAGGGGGACTGCTTGTGATACCATCATTCTCCCGCTGAAAACCTCTGAATACCACCATGGCGAATAATTTCACCATCGATATGATAAATAACATCTTCAGCGATATTGGTCGCCAAATCCCCCATCCGTTCCAGATAACGGGAAATTGACAGGTAGTAGATCAGACCATCCATAGAAGCAGGATCGCTTCTGATCGCCTCCTTAACCCGGGAAAAATTCTCCCGGTGCATATTATCAACATCATCGTCAAGTTGGATTGTTTTATGAGCCAGCTCTGAATCCCTTTCTACCAACGAATCAAGAGCGATCTTCAACATATTTTCAACCAGTTTGGCCATTGTTGCGATATCATACGGGCAATCAATCTTGTGGGTCACATCAAGATCCAGAGTTCGATCAGCAATATTAACCGCAAAGTCGGCCACCCTTTCCAGGTCGTTGTTGATTTTCAGCACCGAAACAATAAAACGCAGATCGGTTGCAACTGGTTGATGCAGTGCCAGGATTTTCAGGCACTCTTCTTCCAGCTCAATCTCCATATTGTCTATCTGTGCATCTCCATCCCTGACCTGACCAGCAAGTTTGCTATCAAAAGTCAGCAATGCTTGCACCGCTTGCTTCACTCTCCCTTCCACTTCGGCACCAAGGGTCAAGAGCTCCCTCTTCAACAGATCTAATTCATGTTGCATTAAAATAGCCATACACCTTTTCCTTTCTACTTAGATCAACCGAAACGTCCGGTGATATAATCTTCTGTCTGCTTGTTTTGCGGTTTTACAAATAATTGGTCGGTGACGCCGAATTCGATCAGATTCCCTTCAAATAAAAAAGCTGTAAAATCTGAAACCCGGGCAGCTTGCTGCATATTATGGGTCACAATAATAATCGTATAATCATTACGCAACTCCTTAATTGTTTCTTCAACTCGAGCCGTCGATTTTGGATCCAGAGCACTACAGGGTTCATCCATAAGAATGACTTTGGGATTCACCGCAATTGCCCGGGCAATACAGAGACGCTGCATTTGTCCACCCGACAGGCCAAGAGCACTTTCTTGAAGCCGATCCTTAACCTCATCCCAAAGAGCCGCGGCCTTTAAACTGCTTTCAACCCGCTCATCGAAAAGTTTCTTGTCTTTTTCTCCGGCAATTCGCAAACCATAAATTACATTTTCATAGATTGATTTGGGAAAGGGGTTCGACTTCTGAAAAACCATCCCTACCTTACGTCGCAATTCTATAATATCAGTCCTCCGGCCATAAATATTCTCCCCTTCGAGAAAAATTTCACCCTCAACCCGACAACTATCAATCAAATCATTCATCCGGTTGAAACAGCGAATCAAAGTACTTTTCCCGCATCCTGAGGGTCCAATTAGTGCAGTCACCTGCTTTTCTGGAAAACTGAGGTTAATCCCATGCAATGCCCGGGCATTGCCGGGATAGTAAAATTTCAGGTCATCCACCTGAATAATCGGGTTCTCAATTTTGGTAGCAGTCATGATGTTTCTATTCTCCTAAAAAGTTCCAAAAGTGTAGCGTTTTTTCATCTTGTTGCGTAAGTAAATCGCCACACTGCTCATAATCAATACGATCAGTACCAGCAACAATGTGGTGACAAAAACCATCGGTTTTGCCGCCTCAACGTTGGGTGACTGAAAACCAATGTCGTAAATATGAAAACCAAGATGCATAAATTTTCGATCCAGATGGAAAAACGGGAAATTGCCATCAATCGGCAGTGCCGGTGCCAGCTTGACCACCCCGGTAAGCATCAGTGGGGCAACTTCACCAGCAGCACGTGCCATCGCCAGGATCAATCCGGTCATGATTCCAGGAGATGCCATCGGCAACAAAATCCTCACCAGAGTCTGAAACTTGGTCGAACCCAAGGCATAAGACCCTTCACGCATCTCTCTGGGGATTGCACCGAGAGCTTCTTCGGTTGAAACAATCACCACCGGAACCGTCAGCAGAGCCAGGGTCAAACTAGCCCAGAGCAGACCACCAGTGCCAAAGGTTGGTGTGGGTAATCGTTCCGGGAAAAAGAATGAATCGATGCCGTGACCAATTCCGTAAATAAAAAAGCTGAGGCCAAAAATCCCGTAAACGATTGATGGAATTCCAGCTAGATTATTCACCGCAATGCGGACAATTCGAACCAATAAACCCTCGTTTGCATATTCACGTAAATAGACAGCCGCAATCACGCCCAGCGGGAAAGAGAACAGACTCATGACAAAGATAAGCATGACTGTGCCGAATATCGCCGGAAACAAGCCCCCTTCAGTATTCGATTCACGCGGCTCTCCAACAAACAGTTCTCCAAGTTTTTTTGCATAAAAAATTGATTTATCGATCACCGTCATTTGGTTCGGGGCATAAACTTGAACTATATCGGCAAGCACAATCTCTTTTTCCTGACCCTTGGCATCAGCGAAGATCGCTTTATCCTGGCGAACTCTGGTGACACGATTAGTCTGAACCTTGACCAGATGGTTAAAATTACTATCAAGTTTCGTCTTTTCATGGTTCAGTTTAATCCGTGCCTGATCGTCAGCCGGGACTTTTTTGTAATCAAGTTTCAGCACCTTTAAACGTAATCTTTCCATCTGATAACTGGCATCATTGAGTTTGTTTTCCAACTCTTCCAAGACCTGAAGCTCATTGCCAACATTGTCCACGGCAGCATTCAATTCGGCAAGGGATCCTGGCTTTAATTCCCCATTGACCTGGATATTTTTCAATTCACCAAAAAAATCGCCATGTTCAATTCGTTCCAATACCAGCAACTGCTGTGGTGTTTGCTCAGAAACAATCTGAGCTTCATCAATCCAGCGGAAATCAAGGCCGTACAGATCCCGGTTGGCTATTTTATATTGGCGTCGCAAACCACTTTTATCTGCTGTCGGTTCAGTGCGGATCAACTCACCAATAACCAGACTCCCATCTTTGAGCTTCAGTTGCTGAAGGTCAGAAGGCCAGAACACCCCCAGGCCGTTGACCATAATCACAATCAGCAGGACGAAAGCTGTTAACAAGGTTGCAGCAAGGGCGGCGGCAGAAAACCACACCATCGGCTCGCCAACCCGCCAGTATTTATCCATCATTTTTGTTTTCATCGCCATAATTAAATCCTAGGAGCCTGTCCGAGAATAAGAGCCAAAGTGAAAGCCCAGTAGTTTGAGATCAGCTTTTAGTTCGTTTGAGAGCTCATAGCTGTAGCTATGAGCTGAAAAGGAGCTGATATATGAGCCAAACAGCTGGTTTTGCAGCTGGTCGAACCGGCTTCTAGAACCGACCATATTTAGCTCGCAAACGTTGCCGGACAATCTCTGCCACGGTATTAACGATAAAAGTCATGACAAACAAGATAACTGCAGTTAAAAACAGGGTTCGATAAAGGGTACCGTCAACGGGGGCTTCCGGTATTTCAACTGCAATATTGGCCGATAGTGGACGCATCCCGTTAAAAATACTCAGATCCATAATTGCCGTGTTCCCGGTCGCCATCAATACGATCATGGTTTCACCAACCGCCCGTCCGAAACCGATCATCGTGCCAGCAAAGATGCCCGGGCTGGCTGAGGGGAGAATCACCCGCCAAACGGTTTGCCAGCGACTGGCACCCAGAGCCAGAGACGCAGCTTTGAGACTGGGGGGAACATTGGACAGAGCATCTTCAGAAATCGTAAAAATAATTGGAATAACCGCAAAACCCATGGCAAATGCGATAATGATACAGTTTCTGGGATCGTAGTGAGTTCCAGTCTCGGTAAATAGCCACTGCTTCAAGTCACCATCAAACAACCAGTGTTCCAACCCAGATCCAAGAACAATAGCAATCGCCACAGCCATAATAAGGACTGGTGCGATAACCAGAAATTCATAACCTCGTTCAATCTGTTTCAAAGTTTCAATTTTGCGGGCAGCCTGCCACAGAGCAATACTGATCATCAACGCAGCTGGAATCAGGATCAGACTTAAAAACATCGATCCCAGGGAACGCTCAATTAATGGAGCTAACCAGAGGGCAGCAAGAAAGCCAATAATAACCGTTGGAACGGCTGCCATGACTTCTACCGCTGGTTTGATGATTCCCTTGAATTTTGGCCGGGCAAACTGACTGGTATAAATGGCACCAAAAATTGCCAGTGGCAGGGCAAACAACATGGCGTAGAATGTCCCTTTGAGGGTACCAAAGATCAGAGGCGTAAGGCTCAACTTTGCTTCATAGTCATCGGTACTGGCTGATGATTGCCAGGAGTAAGTTGGTTCTGCATAGCCTTCGTACCAGACTTTTCCGAACAGGGTCTTGAGGCTGATTTCCGGGTGAGGAATATGCAGTTTCCAACTGACGATTCTGCCGTTGTCCGAGAGGGTAATAACTCCATTTCCACGCGTAGTCAGCGCATAACGGCTAATTTTTTCTTCGGTCGGGCTGATTCCGACAAGAAACCGTTCGCTAGTCATGTGGCTCAACTGCATGCCATCGCCAGCAGAACTGACGACGCTCTTATCATGCAGCGTCGGTGAAACATAATCTATGGGTTGTGAGTGACCCCGCAGTGTGTGAATTTTGGTGAGTTTCCAGCCGCTTTCAGTGTTCCGCACCGGGAACCAGGTTGTCAGCCCCCCCTGACAGTCACCAACGATCAAAGAAATGTCACCGAAAACCATGTTCAATGCCGTGATTTCACGCTGATCAGAGAATGCTTGAGTGACTTCTTCCAGCACCGGCTTTTCGCCAGCCGACAGATCCCAGCGCAAGATTTCACCTTGATCTGTCCCCGCATACAGTTTATCTCCTGCCGTTGACAGAGACATGGCAGAAATATGCCCAGTACTAGCAACCTCCAACGGCTGGGTTGTTTCTACCAGCTCAGCATCGCCGAACAAACTCTCACTCTCCTCCACAACCGTGGCCTGAAGCGTCCCGTCCTGGAATAGATCAACCCGTACCCGACGCCCCTCTTCATCAACTCGAGCCAAGGATTGAATCGGCATGTCGCCAGCAGGGGCAGGGAAGGTCGCCAACTGTTCTATCCGGTGGCGAATCGTCCGGTGATTATTGCTTTTTTCATCAAAAGAAGAGAAAAAGCTCACCTGATTTATGGTCAGACTCCCATCATCCCAAATCAATACATGCTTCAAGCGTCCATAGCTTTGTGCCGATATCAATCTGCTGGAACCAGTTTCACTGACAATCTGCTCCACATCCAGAACCGCGCCATCAACTACAGAAAAAAATTCAAACTTTCCGGTTTGATCAATGGTGTAACCGGTTTCCAGATATTCATCCATCCCCAGCGCCACAATCTTGTCAGCAGCACTATCTGCATTCAGCTGGAAACTGGCATACAAATCCTTATCGGGAGAAAGGAACAGGGGCAGGGAGACCTTGGCAATCAAAATCAAAATAAAAATAACACTGAAAATAATTGCCAGCCCGCCAATGGTGATGACCCACCGAGCAATCCGGTCATTACGTTTGATTTTATTTAGAAAAGCGGGGTTCATAGAACTTTTCTCACTTCATTTGTGGCTGAAAAAAACAGCCCCTGCCCGATTATCACTATTAGAGCAGAGACTGATGTTTACAAGCTTTATAATGTCAGTTACTGGTTATTTAATCAGAGCTAACTGCTGCTTAACAATATCGGCAGTAAGGGGCAGATAACCATCTTTGATAACAATTTCCTGACCTTCTTTGGACAGGACAAACTTGATAAATTCTTGAACCAGAGTTGGCAATGGTTTGTTCGGCTCTTTAACCACGTTGATATAAAGCATCCGACCAAGTGGGTACTTACCATTCATCACATTGGCATAGGTTGGCTCATACTGAGTATCTCCATTTTTTTTGCCGAGAGAAATTGCTTTAACGCCGGAGGTTTTATAACCAATACCGGAGTAGCCAATACCAGATTTGTCTTCGGTGACCCCAAGCACAACAGAAGCACTCCCAGGCTGCTCTTTGACGCTATCTTTATAATCGCCTTTGAACAGAGCATGTTTTTTAAAGTAACCGTAGGTTCCGGAGGCGGAGTTACGACCATAGAGGCTGATTGGCTTGTTGGCCCACTCATTTTTACCGCCAACATCGCCCCAAGTTGATGCATTTGGCAACCCACCCTTGTGGGTTTTTGAAAAGATGGCATCAACCTGCTGCAGGGACAAACCATTGATCGGGTTATCCTTGTTGATAAAAACTGCCAAAGAGTCAAGGGCGACACCAATAGTGGTAGGCTTGAAGCCATATTTACCTTCAAATCCCTGCACTTCTTTGCTCTTCATTTTACGTGACATCGGACCAAGCTGGCTGGTGCCTTCAATCAGTGCCGGAGGAGCAGTACTGGAACCCTTGCCTTCGATCTGAATATTGACATTCGGATACTGCTTGCGGAAACCTTCGGCCCAATAGGTCATCATATTGTTCAGGGTGTCCGAACCAACACTATTCAGGTTTCCCGCTACACCTTGAACCTTGACATAATCGCTGATATTCACATCGACTTTGAGGGGTTTGGCAAAACTGGCGGTAGCACCTACAGCCAGAATCAGCAGAGCCAAACTTAAGCATTTAAACTTCTGTTGTTGTTTCATTTTTGACCATCTCCTTGAATAGTTTTAGCATTAGTTGATAGTCGGGAAGATGCCTTCACAGTGTTAGGATTGTGTTAGCAGAAGGTAAGTATTTTGCTAAATCAGGGATGCTCAGACTTTTTTGCAGTAGCTATCCGTGGCAGAAGAAAAGTGAAACAACTCCCCTCTCCCGGCTGGCTGGTGACCAGAATCTCACCGCGATGGGCATGGGCAACATGTTTCACGATAGCTAGACCGAGACCGGTTCCACCAAGATTGCGACTTCGTGCCAGATCAGCGCGGTAAAAACGCTCAAAGAGTCGAGGCAAGTGTTTCTGATCAATTCCACACCCGTGATCTAGCACCTGGATACTGATCTGCTTATCCAGCTCAGCTACTTTGATCTCCACCTGGTCACCTGCCTCACTATACTTTATGGCATTCGTTAGCTGATTGATGATCGCCTGTTCTAACAATGAGGAATTAATCCGTGCTTTGAGCTGCTCGGGACAATCAATCTGCAGATTGATCTGCTGTTGTACGAGCAAACTTTCACAAGCGATGCGGGCACTCTCCAGAATTGGCGATAACAGTTCTCGGCTCAGCTCCCATCCCCCTCTCTCGTCCCCCTGTTCAATGCGTGACAGATTAAGGAGATCCTCAACCAAAGCATTGAGCCGTTCGCTCTGTTTGAAGATGATCTGTAGAAAACGTTGACTGGCAACATTTGTCGATTCATCATCAAGTAGGGTTTCTACCGCCCCGCGAATAGCGGTGATTGGTGTTTTTAATTCATGGGAGACATTGCCAACAAAATCACGGCGCACCGATTCAAGCTGGCGTAATCGGGTTAAATCGTGCAGTACGATCAAAACCCCGATTCGACCATCACCATTGCCAGTCAGCGGAGTTGCCTGGACATGGAGGTGACGCTTGATCGAACCATGCATCACCAACTCTTCCTCAAGCGGCTCCTGCTGGTTCAATGCCTGGCGGATAAAACGCTGTAATTCAGCTTGACGGATCACCTCCTGGATGGGTCGATCGGGGTTCAACTGTGGTGAAACAGCAAACAGTTCAGCCGCAGCCGGATTCAAACGGATAACCCGCTCATCGTTATCGACCGCTATGATTCCCTCGACCATACAACCAAGAACCGTTTCAATTTCGCTACGCTGCTCAACTTCTCGACTGATTCGGTTCTCCAGATTCGTTGCCATCTGATTCATTGCAGCAGCTAAACGCCGTGTTTCAACCGAACCAGTAACTTCCAGAGGAATATCCAGATTCCCTTGCGAAAAACGTTGGGCGCCATCGGTCATAAGTTCCAGAGGACGGCTGAGGCGCCTGGACAACCACCAGCAAATTGGAGCTAACAACACCGAAAGCACCAACCCCGCAATAATTAACTTCCAATAGATTTCTTTGAGGGTGGCATCAATGTTGGAAACGGGCAAGGCGGTGCGGATACTGCCAATCAATTGCCCTTTATTGTAAACCGGAATAGCTACATACATCAGCGATTGGCCAAGGGTGTTGCTAAAACGAACCGACATCCCCTGTTGACCGGCAAATGCCTGTAAAATTTCTGGACGCTGGCCATGATTATCCATCTTCAGGGCGTTTTCATGCGAATCGGCCAGAACCTTGCCATCAGCCAGGACAATGGTAATGCGAGTACCCGACTGTTCCCCAAGCCGTTTGACCAACGGTAACAGCCCATCGTGGTTGCTATTGTTGAGACGCCCCTGAAGCTGTTGCTCAACCAGAAGTGCCCGAGCGCGTAAATCATCAGCAGTTTGCCGATAATGGAAATTGCGCATTGCTCCCGAAACATATAACCCAACTGCCAGCAGAACCAAGATGATCAATAACAGGTAGGATGGATAAAGTTGCCAAACAAGTCGGCGTTGTTTCAGTTTCACAGATCCTCCCGAAAGCGATAACCAATTCCACGGACAGTCTCAATATAATGGCCACAGGATCCAAGTTTTTTCCGCAACCCGGCAATCTGTACATCCACTGCACGGTCGGTCACAGCGTAATCTTCACCACGCACAGCATTAACAATCTGATAGCGGGTAAAGACCCAACCGGGTCGACTGGCCAAAGCCTCAAGAACTCGAAATTCGGTAAAGGTCAAATCTACGCTTTTCCCACCAACCAGCACCAAACTACGACCGGGATGGATACGTAAATCACCACGGATAAGCTCCTCACCATCAACGTGCTGTTGCAGCACGCTCCTGCGCCGGAGCACAGTTTGAACCCGAGCAAGCAAAACCTTGATGCTGAATGGTTTGGTGACATAGTCATCTGCTCCCAGTTCAAGTCCACGCACCACATCCTCCTCTTCTCCACGAGCAGTAAGCATAATAATCGGTATCTCACTGGTCGTATCGTCATCACGCAAGCGGCGGCAAATCTCCATACCATCAATTCCTGGAAGCATCAAATCAAGCAAAATCAAATCGGGCTTTTTCGCTGCAATGGATGCCAGAGCCTCTTCACCATGAGAAGCACAATCAGCGTTGTACCCCGACTTAATCAGGTTGTAATGAAGCAGGGCGAGAATATCTTCCTCATCTTCCACAATAAGAACGGACTTTTTTTGGTCTGTCATAGTACCTCACATTTTAATGAATATCATAGAATGGCGCTAGTTTAGGGAAATTTTCAGCAAAACGGAACTGTCCCCGCATGGGGGCTAACCCAGGCGTTTGCGGTGCAAACCACAGCAATTCTTCGTGGCTCGTAAACTTTCTGGACAGCCACTCCGAGTTCACCTCAAAGTTGCTTAAATCAGCGCCGTTCTGGACATCTTATTCTTTTTTCTGCGAGTGCATCACATTTTGCTTCTGATGGTTTTTTAACATCCGTTTCTTTTGTTAGGGTTTTGTGAGTTTAGCAGATTTACGGTTAAAATAAGTGCACTTATCTTGCAAAAATGCCCCGGATAAGGCATCTTCCCCCATATCCTTGTTTCTCAACCATTTCAACAACTCTCCATTTTCACTAGGAGGTAAACATGCAACATTTTGCCCTGACGATTATTGGCCGTGACCGCCCCGGAATTGTTTCACAGGTAACTGAACTCCTCTATCGGGATGGATTCAATATTGCCGACTCCAGTTGTTCAATTCTCGGTGGGCAATTTTCGATGATCCTCCTTATTTCCAATCCTGAAATTTCAACTAAAGAACAGTTCAGTAATAGTTTCAAATCACTGGAAGAAACGAATCTGTCGGTCTATATCCGCACTCTGAAACCTGGAGGAGAAATTCGCCCAGAGCTTGAAGGTGAACTTTGCATGATCTCGGTTTATGGAGCTGACAAACCGGGAATTGTCTACCAGGTTGCCAAAGAACTAGGTGATCGTAACATCAATATTACCGATCTGAATACCAAACTCATCGGTGACAAACTGAAGCCCGTCTACGTCATGATGTTGGAAGCTATGCTGCCCGAAGGTTCAGAGATTGAAGATGTCGAGGAGTGGATGAATGAATTGAAAAAGAAACTCCGGGTGGATATTTCAGTCCGTTCCCTGGCGGCAATGGAACTGTAATAGCATGGCCGTCAGAAAAGTTCTTATCTATCCGGATGTGCACTTAAAAGAGATCTGTGCCCCAGTTGTCAACTTTGATGAATCGGTAGAACAGTTACTACAGGATCTTGTTGATACCATGGTTGATGCCGGACACTCTGTAGGAATTGCCGCTCCACAACTCGGAAATCTCCGCCGTGCCGCCGTAGTTGATGTGTCTAAAAGTAAGCTGGGAAAAAAGCAGAGGAATCACGGACTGCTGCAAATGATTAATCCAGAAATCGTCGAAAAAGCGGGCAGTCAGATCGTTCGGGAAGGGTGTATGTCGGTTCCTGACTACACCGGCAATGTCACCCGCTCCGAATCAATCGTCGTTCAATTTCTCGATCAAAAGCAGCAACTAAAGGTGATCCGTACCGAAGGGTTTGAAGCCATTGCCATCCAGCATGAACTGGATCACCTGGATGGATTACTCTTTCTGGATCGGGTATCAAGCTTAAAAACTGATCTTTTCAGGAGAAAGAAGTGATAATCTTTAACAGCTGACGGCAAGTCACCTGACCAATAAGCTTACCGTTTTCAACAACAGGTCTTCTGCGCTGCCCTTGATGCAACATGGAAGTCATGACATCAAAAAGTTGGGCATCAGGCAATACTATCGTCACTTCTTTGGTCATAATATCTTGTGCCCTCAAAGATGAGGCATTACGTCCTTCATGATAGATACTACCAGACATCTCTCTGAGACAGTCCAATTCAGAGATCATCCCTAAGAGAACCTTTGATTTATCGACAACAAGTACACCCGAAATTTTATTTTTCAAGGTGATTTTTGCAACGTCGACGATATTAGTGTCGGGCTGAACTGTCACCGGGTTTGGATTCATAAAGTCTTTAATAAGAAATGATTCTGTCATTTGAGCCTCCAAGGTATCGATTGTCGTCATTTTAGAAAAAATATTCTTTAATTGCTACCATAATATTAAATAGTGTTCCAGCCCAATGGGCTAATCTGGAACTGTGGAATGAGCAGTATTGATAGCAAGTGAAGCTGATATTTCTGCTGCCCCAAAACAGAATCAACTACTGTGCTGGCTATGAGAGGTATCGATGCCAGGACAAAAGACCTCTATTGCATGAGCCAAACCCTGAGGACTTGGAGTGAGTCACACAAAATTAGTCGGAAAAGGTGATCTTAGTCTAAAGGAATCAGAATCAGGACAATTCCCTGAGATAATGTTTCATGCAGCTTTCTGACTTCCCCACGGAATTTGAGCTGGCCAACTTCAATCTCCGCCTTTGGATTTCGCTCTTCTGCAAGGCGATCAATCAATCTGTTCACCGCTGGTGAAAAGACTTCTTTACGATCATTGCCCAGTGGACCCATCCCACCATAGGGGAACAAATCACGTGCGTATTCATTACAATGAACAATCATTTGATCTGGATCAATACCAAAAATGACCACCGGGATAACGTCAAGAACGCCCTGCGATATCTGCAATATACTATTACGAATCTCCAGTATTTCCGTCCGCTTGCTTACTAACCTGTCTAGATTGTCTTTTGTTTCTTGTAATTCCTGACTCAGTCGAGTGTTTTCAGCTTGCAATTTTTGATATTGATCCATCGGTAGATATCCCAAATTAAACTCAGTTAGTAAGTTCAAAAAGAGGCTTAAACCCTAACCTCTATAGCAACATTAGCACAACCTATTATCAATGACTAAGAATAAAGTTGTGCTGAGTTCCAGATGAATCAAGATTTTAGCTTGCTATTTTGAACAAAAATTAATAAACTAAAACCCACAAAAATATTTGGTTTAATAATTCACCGACGGGTTGGAGGCTGACTCCTATGGCAAGAATGGTAGAAAATCCTGATCTCGCATTTCGTTTAGCCCGGGCAATTGTATCCGATATTGCCCTGTATAATCAGGACAAGGTGTCTGAGGGAATTAAAAGTGACAGCATTTTTGAGATCATGGATGAAGAACTGGAAGAGGGTCGGGAGCACTTTTATACCCGGGTTTCACCTGAGATGCAAAACCGTGAGCACCTTTATGAGCGTGCCATTGTTGATGTTATGATTAAGCAAGCGGGGAAAATCGAAAGTCAGATCTGGTAAATGACATCAACCCGGCAGCTGCTTTTTCCCGACGACCGTCCGGCTGAACGACTGGATACTTTTGTTGCTGAGTGTCTGCCGGACGTCAGCCGCTCGCAACTTAAAAAACTGATTAACAGTGGACAGATTACCCTCGACGGAGCCGTCACAAAGGCGAGCAGCAAGCTTAAGGGTGGCGAATCAATCCACATTATTTTGCCCGATCCTGAATCGATTAAAGCCCTCCCTGAAGACATTCCCCTGCATATTCTTTACGAAGATCAAGATTTGCTTGTTATTGATAAATCAGCCGGAATGGTTGTCCATCCAGCCGTTGGACATTTTCATGGAACCCTTGTCAATGCTCTCCTGCACCACTGTACCGATCTGGCCGGAATTGGTGGCGAGATACGACCCGGGATTGTCCATCGGATCGATAAAGACACTTCCGGAGTTATCGTTGTCACCAAAAATGATCTCAGCCATCAACATTTGGCCGCCCAGTTTAAAGATCATTCCATCAAGCGACGCTATCTGGCACTGGTTCATGGAGCCATGAACGGCCATTCTGGAACAATCGACCAACCCATTGGACGGCATCTCACTCAGCGCAAAAAAATGAGCAATAAAGCCAGAAACGGCAAGCGAGCGGTAACCCATTGGAAAGTCATAAAGCAATAT
>JAKIUD010000039.1 GCA_021647765.1 Desulfuromusa sp.
GTTGCAACAATAGTCAAGCAAGAAATATGCTAGGGCACTACATTTTACACCTCAAATCTCATTTTTCTATCTCATTGATTTTAAAGGATTTTATTTTTTAGGAGTGTAGTGTTGTGCGGAAGTCGGGTGAAAAATTAGGGTCAAAAAAGCTACGTAACTTCAACTCGTAAATCAGCAAATATGCGTGATACTGGTGAAATCCTCAATGATCCCTCATTGCCGATTTATATTGATGGACGACACTGGGGAGCCGTCCGAATGGGATTCAATCCACAAACACTGCTGGACTAACCATAAAAGAAAAGGCCGCTTGATAATTCAAGCGGCCTTTTCTCTTATCTTTATTCCCACTCTATCGTTGCGGGCGGCTTACTCGAAATATCGTAAGTCACCCGGTTAATCCCCTTCACCTCATTGATGATCCGATTACTGATGCGAGCCAGGTCTTCGTAGGGCATGGGGTACCAGCCCGCAGTCATAAAATCTTTAGTTTCAACGGCACGCAGGGCGATCACATACTCGTAGGTTCGACCATCACCCATAACTCCGACCGACTTAACCGGTAAAAAAACGGCAAAGGCTTGACTGATCTTATGATAATGACCGCTCTCGTAGAGTTCATCAATATAAATGGCATCGGCACGACGGAGAATATCGCAATATTCTTCTTTAACCTCTCCGAGAATCCGCACTCCGAGTCCAGGGCCAGGGAAGGGATGACGCCAAACCATCGAGTGCGGTAAACCGAGCTCTTCACCTATCGCCCGGACTTCATCCTTGAAGAGCTCCCTGAGCGGTTCCAACAATTTCAACGTCATATAAGCGGGCAGTCCGCCAACATTGTGATGGCTCTTGATGTTATGTGCCTTGCCGGTTTTAGCTCCGGCAGATTCGATAACATCAGGGTATATGGTTCCCTGTGCTAGCCATTTAGCATTCGGAATCTGTTTCGATTCTTCTTCAAAAATGTCGACAAACAGATTGCCAATAATTTTACGCTTCTGTTCTGGATCCGCAATTCCAGATAAAGCATTATAGAACCGTTGCTGGGCATTGACCCGAATTACTTTAACGCCCATATTACTAGCAAAGGTGGCCATGACCTGATCCCCTTCGTCAAGTCTCAGCAGACCATTATCGACAAAAACACAGTGGAGCTGTTCACCAATTGCACGATGAATCAATGCGGCTGCGACAGAGGAATCAACACCCCCGGAAAGCCCCAGAATCACTTGGTCATTACCTACCTGTTCGCGAATCCGCACAATCGCATCTTTAACAATCTGCCCAGGAATCCATTGTCCACTACAGTCACAGACTTTGCGGACAAATGTGTTAATCAGCTGTTCACCCTTCAGAGTATGATTGACCTCTGGGTGAAATTGGACACCATAGAGGTTGCGCTCAACATTCTGAATTGCGCAAACCGGAGCATTAGCTGTTTTTGCCACAACCGCAAATCCTTGCGGCATCGTTGCAACGTGATCACCGTGGCTCATCCAGACCGAGCTGGTTCCATCACTAAAGAACCCATCAAACAGAGGGCTCGGACTTCCTTGGCCAACCAATTCAGCATGTCCATACTCCCGCTTACCTGCAGGAACGACTTCACCGCCGAAATGTCGACTCATCAACTGCATGCCGTAACAGATGCCCAATACCGGGATTCCCAATTCAAAAAGCTCCTCTTCAATCACCGGAGCCCCATCCTCATAAACCGATTTAGGTCCACCGGAGAGAATGATCCCGGTCGCTTGAAATGCTTTGATTTCCCCCAGAGCCATATCAAAAGGATGCAGTTCACAGTAGACATGACATTCTCGCACCCGCCGAGCAATCAGCTGAGTATACTGGGAGCCAAAGTCAAGAATCAGAATTTTATCGCTGTGGATATCAGACATTTTTTCAGCCGATCCGTTCGATGCGATAATTAGGTGCTTCCTGGGTAATAATCACATCATGAACATGTGATTCACGCAGCCCGGCATTGGTAATACGGACAAACTCGCCATTTTTTTGTAGCTCTTTGATCGTTCTGCAGCCCGTATAGCCCATACCTGACCGCAGACCACCGATCAACTGATGGATATTCTCTGAAAGTGGTCCACGATAAGGCACCCGCCCCTCAATACCTTCAGGAACCAGCTTGACATCCTGCTCATCACCCTGGAAGTAGCGATCCTTGCTTCCCTGCTTCATCGCCCCCAGACTCCCCATGCCACGATAGGATTTATAGGTACGCCCTTGATAAAGAATAGTTTCACCCGGCGACTCTTCGGTTCCGGCAAATAAGGAGCCGATCATAATAATATCAGCACCGGCCACTATTGCCTTCGGTAGATCCCCGGAAAACTTGATACCACCATCGGCAATCAATGGAATACCGGCAGCATGGGTCACCCTGGCAACATGCTGAATTGCAGAAATTTGCGGCATCCCGACCCCGGCAACAACCCGAGTCGTACAGATTGAACCCGGACCGATACCAACCTTGACCGCATCAACTCCAACATCAATCAATGCCTTTGCTGCAGCACCGGTTGCAATATTCCCTGCCATCAGTTGAACATCCGGGTAGGTGTTGCGCAATTGAGCAATCGTATCAATAACGCCCTGGCTGTGCCCATGTGCAGTATCGACAACTAATAGATCAACACCTGCAGCAACCAAGGCAGCAGCACGCGCATCCAGATCAGCACCGACCCCAACTGCTGCGCCAGCTCGTAACCGACCAAGGTCATCCTTACAGGAATTAGGGTACTTGCGAACCTTTTCAATATCCTTGATGGTGATTAAACCTGTCAGTTTATAGTCATCATCAACAACCAGGAGTTTTTCAATCCGATGCTCGTGGAGATGGTATTTAGCCTCTTCCAGAGTTGTTCCAGGAGGCACTGTAACCAATTTATCCTTGGTCATAACGTTGGCGATCGGTTGTTCAAGATTGGTCTCAAAACGGAGATCCCGGTTGGTTAAAATTCCGACTAGTTTACCTTTTTTTGTAATCGGAACTCCAGAAATTCGATATTTTTTCATTACCGCCAGAGCTTCAAATATCTTTTGATCGGGATCCATGGTGATCGGATCAACGATCATCCCGCTCTCCGATTTTTTCACCTGATCAACCTCGGTCGCCTGAGACTTCGGGCTCATATTTTTATGAATAATTCCCAACCCTCCTTCACGAGCCATGGCAATTGCCGTACGTGATTCGGTCACGGTATCCATCGCTGCAGAAAGTAGCGGAATGTTCAGTGTTATCGATTTTGTCAATCGGGTAGACAGATCAACTTCTTTCGGCAGTACCTGTGAGTGGGCGGGAACCAGCAAAACATCATCGAAAGTTAAACCTACGGGAATTTCAGCATCTTGCATGACTGCTCCTTCAACAGAGGGGGGAATATTTAACCGAAGAACTTAGTCAAAACAAGCTGGCAAGTCAATCTATTATATGACGTGTTTATAGGGGCAATTCATGAATTGCCCGATTTGTCATTGCCACAACGTGAAAGGGCGATTCGTGAATCGCCCCTACAGATTTATTTACCCTGTAAAAGATAGGCCTCGATAAAACTATCCAAATCACCATCGAGAACTGCATCGGTATTTCCTGTTTCATACCCGGTACGATGATCCTTAACCATCCGATAGGGATGCAGCACATAAGACCGGATTTGACTCCCCCAACCGATCTCTTTTTTATCCTCAGAAAAAGCCGCTGCCTCTTCTTCCTTTTTACGTATCTCAAGCTCATAGAGACGAGCCTTCAACTGTTTCAGCGCCGTTGCCTTATTACTATGTTGAGAACGTTGATTCTGACAGGCAACGACAAGTCCTGTCGGAATATGGGTGATCCGAATAGCAGAGTCAGTCTTATTGATATGCTGTCCACCGGCACCACTGGCGCGAAAAGTATCAACCTTGATATCCTTATCCTCAATATCGATTTCGATAGAATCATCCAGTTCAGGAAAGATAAAAACCGAACAGAAAGAGGTGTGACGCTTGGCGTTAGAGTCAAAGGGGGAAATCCGCACCAATCGATGGATACCACTTTCAGAGCGCAGATAACCGTAGGCATAATCGCCCTCCACAGAAAAGGTTGCACTCTTGATCCCGGCCTCTTCGGCCGGCTGATAATCGGTAAATTCAACCTTAAAGCCCTTCCGTTCGCAGTAACGAAGGTACATCCGCAGCACCATATCAGCCCAATCCTGAGCCTCAGTGCCGCCAGCTCCTGCATTAATACTCAACGTTGCGTTATTGGCATCATGCTCTCCAGACAACATTCGGGCAAATTCCATTTTATCAATCAGTTTTTGTAAATCCGGCAGCAAATCATTAACTTCCGCCAACGTCTCTTCATCGCCCCCTTCTTCCCCCATTTCTATTAAGACTTGGATATCATCCAGTTCCTGCTGGGTAGAAGTGCAATCCTCTACAATCTTTTTCAGACGGGTATGCTCCCTTAAACGCTCTTGTGCCTGCTCTCCCCGATCCCAGAAATCGGGTTGTGCTATTTCTGCTTCAAGCTCTAATACCCGCTCCTTCTTCCCTGGAACGTCAAAGATACCTCCACAACTCTTGAAGTTTCTCCAACAAATCTTTGACTGTTTCTTTTGGTTCGCGGAACATCAGATTTTCCTCCATACTGAAACGAAAAGGTTTTATAGGAACAAGCTGGCCACTATAGCTGAACCACCGTAAAAACACACTGCAGAATAGCAAATCGGCCAACCTTTTCAAAGTTGGCCGATTGCAGAATTTTAGAAATCAAAAAAAGAAGCTAATCATGTCACGAATGGCGCCAGTTTAAGCAGGATTGCAGTAAACTTGGAACTGATCCCAGATCCATCGGGGGCTGTTCCAAAGTTTACGAGCCACGAAGAACGACAGTGGTTCGCACCGCAAAAGCCTGGGACAGCCCCCCTGCGGGGACAGTCCCGCTTTTGCTGGAATTTTAATCATGTCACCGCTAAATCGGGTTCCTTTTTGTTCTGACCGGCACGCCAGTTAAAGAAAAAGATGATAGCAAATCCCACCAATCCAGCACTGTGAATCAGCCAGGTCGTTGGCCACAACATCGCTAAAGCGACCATCAGGGTCAAAATTCGAAAGAAAAGGTTGAGCTTGGTCTCCATAAAACCTTCAATTCCTGCGGCAAAAGCATACATTCCGAAGAGCGCAAAAAAGAAAATCCCAAACACCACATACCAAGCACCACCGATGAATGGTGTGTAAGCAAACAGCAGCGGGACAACATATAAACCTTTGGCAATTTTCCATGACTGAAACCCGGTTTCCATCGGTTTTGTCCCTGCAATTGCAGCTCCAGTAAACGCAGCCAGCGCCACCGGCGGGGTGACATTTGAATCCTGACTCAACCAAAAAACAATTAAGTGAGCTGACAAAAGTGCGTACATCAGAACAGATGGGCTCAACATCGATTCACGAACAGCACTGATCAAGTCTACCGGCACCGCATCGATAATTGCCCGGGCAGCAGCATGATTCATCGGGTTGCCAATTTGCGCCAGATGTTCCGGGGCAGCTAACATGAAAATTGCTTTTGCCGTCTCACTCACCTGGCCGTTGACCAGGGCATCAACCAACATGCCATCAGCGATCAAACCATGCAGTGCTGGAGCAGACAGAGTTCCCAGAACAATATAAGCGGCGGTCACAGGTAATCCCATCCCGAGAACCAGAGAAGCCAGTGCCACCAGAAGGATTGCAATAAGCATACTGTGACCTGCCCACTGGGTGATCATTAAGGAAAAAGTATTTCCAACTCCCGCAGTCGCAATGACGTTGACAATCAGCCCGACAGAACAGAGCAGGATAGCCGTCATCACCATATTCTTGGCACCAAGAGCCATCGCTTCAATAATCTCCTTCACCCCCATTTTATTGGTGCTGAACCAGGACGAAACAACAACAGCAACAATGCTGATTCCCGCAGCATACGTGGGAGTAAAACCATAGATCAGCAGCGCAATAAGAACTCCAATGGGGGCGAGAAAGACAATCCCACCTTTTTTTAACACGGCAAGAGCCGAGATCCGTTCATCATCGACAGCGGTTACATAGCTGCGTTTTGCTTCAATCCGGACAAAGAAACCAACCGCCGCAAAGTAAAGAATTGCCGGTAAAATACTGACCAGAACGATTGTGTTGTATGAAATCTGCGTATAGCTTGCCATGATAAAAGCACCGGCACCCATAATTGGCGGCATCAATTGACCGCCAGTCGATGCTGCAGCCTCTGTCCCTGCCGCAAATTTTGCCGGGAAACCTGCCCGTTTCATCAATGGGATGGTGATAACACCGGTCGATGCCGTATTAGCAACAGCAGAGCCAGATATTGTCCCCATCAATCCCGATGCCATAACGGCCACCAATCCGGGGCCACCAACAAAACGTCCGGCAACCGAGCGAGCCAGGTCGATAACAAACTCTCCGGCTCCGGAACGGAGCAAAAAAGCTCCAAACAGAATAAACATGAAAACATAAGTTGAAGAAATTCGTGCTATCGTACCAAACAGGGCATCATCGCCATAGACACTGCGAAATAAAATTGTCTCGGCACTCAATCCGGCGAATTTAAAAACCCCCGGAACCATCCGCCCCCACCAGCCAACATAGGTCAGGGCAATAATAATCAACACCGGGATAAACCAACCGGCGACTCGACGGGTAAATTCGAGAGCGCAGAAAATCAAAACAATCCCCACAATCCATTCGGTCAACGACAACGTTACCCCACGAGCATAGATCGCATCTTCCATTGCAATCATGTAGACGGCAGAACCTGCTGCGGTCAACCCCAAAAGAATATCCGAAATTCGCCACGGGATGGAACCGTCTTTCTTGAGGGGATAGACCAATGCCGCGATAAGGGCAAATCCGGCAAAATGGAGGGAATTCTGCCAAAGGGCGGGGAGAACAGTGATGACATTAAACCAGATATGCAGCAGTGATACAGCAACACCAAGAACCAACAATACGGTTTTTTGCAGGGAATGAACTTCTGCTTCTGCTTCAGATTCAATCATGACGTGAATGCTCCAGATAAAACAATGTGGTCACCTGCTGTCAACAGGTGACCACGGGACAATCGATCTATTTTGCGATCAAACGAGCAGGAATTTTAATCCCAACCTCTTTGTAATATTTGGCGGCACCGGGATGCAAAGGCATTGGCAAACCGGAAATAGCCTTCTCTACAGCCATCGCCTTGGTTGCACCGTGGATAGCATTCAAAAACGGAAGATTTTCATAAATTGTCTTTGTGATCAGATAAACAGCATCTTCATCAACATCGGCACGGACAGAAAGGAAGTTTGGCTGAGCAATAGTTTTGATCTCTTTTTTCTGTCCAGGATAAGTTCCAGCAGGAATAATATAGCGGGTCCATAGACCAAAACCACCGTCAGCCTGCTTCATCTGAGCATCTGTAAAACTAAGAATCGACATCTTATCGCCAAGATTGGCAGCAGCTTTGGTCACAGCACTGGCTGGGACACCAGCGGGAATCCCAAAACCCGAAATTTGCCCATTCTGGAGGGCATCCGCCGTCGGACCATAGCCAACATGAATCAAATTGTAATCTTTGTTGATATCGATACCAAGATTACCCAACAGGACAGTATTGGAACCGATTGTCCCTGAGTTCTTTTTACCCATCGACATCGACTCCCCCTTCATTGCAACAAGGTCGGCTACAGTTCCTGTTTTTGCAAATTTCTTTAAAACAGCATAATGCTCAACATTCTGCCAGAGCATGCTAACGGATCGTAACTCTTTCTGCGGTCCCATACTGGCAATCGGTCCCGTTCCATTCCAGGCATAAGCACCATACAAACCCTGCAGAATAGCAAACTGAACTTCATTTTTCTCTAGCAACTTGATGTTTTCCCCGGAACCAGCAGAGTTAATTGCCGACATACCGATCTTTTGCTTTGGCTGTAACTTAACTTTAACCAAAGTGGAGAGAGCAACACCAACTGGATAATAGGTTCCACCAGTTGACGCAGTAGCAAGCAGGTAGTTACGCCCTGTTGGTGCTGCCTGAACGGTAGCAACGGAACTGAAAACAAAAGCGACGGCAACCATAAACAACGTGATGTTCTTGAATCTTTTAACGACTGACATTTTTGACCTCCTTGAGTTCAGGGTTAATGAGTATGTCCCTTACATGACTTGTTTTCAATGACAACGCAAGGGGTGTGCCAGCTTTGATTATAGCGAAAAACGGGAAGTTTTTTCCTCTGTATCCAAAAATATCAGCAGAATTTTGCTCATGAAGCAGAACTTTCGGCAAGATCTTGCCGAAAATGATCAGAAAAAGCTAAAGAAAGTTTTTCCGCTCTAAATGATGTCGAGCCATTTTTTCATTCAGGGTACGACGGGGCAAATCCAGATCAGCCATCACCGCCTGCACATCTCCCTTGTGACGGATTAAGGCTTGTTCTAGAAGCAAACGCTCATAAAGACGCATCAAGTCATGCAACGAAGACCCTTCCGGGATTGAGATATCCTGGCTTGGGTGCCGGAGAACCGATGCCAGCCGCTGACCTTTAGGAATGGATGAAAGAACATAGCGTTCAGCAATATTTTTCAGTTCACGAACATTGCCGGGCCAATCATGGTTTATCAACAGCCCGATATCTGTCTCCTGAAGGGTAATTTCTGGACGATTATAAGTGGCGGCAGCCTGCACAGAAAAATAATTGAATAACAGCAGAATATCTTCTCCACGCTCGCGCAGTGGCGGTACACGAAGTTCAATGACATTAATCCGATAGTAAAGATCCTCGCGAAAAGTTCCGGCGACACATTCAGCAAGGAGATCTTTACTGGTTGCGCTGATCAGTCGAATATCAAGTGGTTGCGCAATATTACTGCCGATCCTGATTACCTCACGTTCCTGCAAAGACCGCAACACCTTGACTTGTAAAGATAACGGCATGGTTCCAATCTCATCAAGAAAAAGGATCCCCCCCTGAGCATATTCAAACCGTCCGATCCGGCATCGATCGGCACCAGTAAAGGCTCCCCTTTCATGACCAAAGAGTTCACTTTCAAAGATATTCTCTGGCACCGCTCCGCAATTAACCGCAACATACTTACCCTCTTTACGCGCACCAAATTCATGCAGGCAACGGGCAACGACCTCTTTACCCGTCCCAGTTTCCCCCTGAATTAAAACTGGGGCATCGGTATCAGAAATATCGAGTATTTCCTCACGAAGGCGCCGAATTGCGGCACTGTTGCCAAGCAAACGTTGCTCAATATCAGCAACTCCAGTCAAACGGCGGCGCAATTCACGGTTTTCCATAACCAGGCGACGCTTTTCACCGGCACGCTGAACAACATCAAGTAAATATTCAGGATCAAAAGGTTTTTCGATAAAATCGTAGGCACCTTTCTGCATAGCATCAACGGCCATCTGCACGTCACCATGAGCCGTCAGTAGTACGACCGGAATATCAGGATCGAGCCGATTGAGGCGTGAAAGGAATACCATCCCGTCCATCTTCGGCATCCTGATATCACTGACCACAATCCCATCAAATTCCCCGGTCAGTTGAGTCAAAGCAGTTGGTGCATCAGGAAAACTCTTGACCTGATAGCCAGAGAGTTCTAACCACTGAGCAGTTGCCGCACGCATTTCCGCATCATCATCAACCAGATAGACCTGATTTTGGTCAACTGTCATTTATTTGCTCCGTTTCCCTGGTTTATAAGCGGCAATCGAATAACCAACCGCGCACCGCCACCCGGTCGATTCTGCGCCCGGATCGTCCCACCCAGGTCGGCGACAATGCGGTAAGAGATGGACAACCCAAGTCCCAATCCTTTCCCGACCTCTTTAGTCGTAAAAAAGGGGGTAAAAAGCTCATCTATATCTTGCTCAGCAATCCCACTACCACTATCACTGACAGAAATTTCAACGTCTTGATCACTGATCGAAACCTTAATCCACAAATTTCTCTGTGGGCAAGCATACATGGCATCGACAGCATTACGGAGCAAATTAACCAGAACCTGTTTTATACGCCCGCGACCACCACTCAAAATCAGTGGTCTTTCTGGAATGTCCTTATGTAGCAAGATATTGAATTCATTGAATAAAGGATCGACCATTGCCAGAGCTTCATCCAGACAATCCTGCAACAGCACCTGCTCTTTTATTTTGGGGTTTTGATGAGCAAAGATTTTCAATTGTGCAGTAATCGAAGCCATATGCTCAGTCATTCGGGTCACCGCATCCAAGGTGTCACGAACCTGTCCAGTTTCCTTCCGCTCAAGCAATAAACGACCGCTAGCCACTTGGGTACGGATTGCGGAAATTGGTTGATTCAGCTCATGAACAATCCCGGCTGCCATATGCCCAAGGGCTGCCAACTTTTCAGTTTGGACTAATTCCGCCTGAGTCTCCCGTAAAGTATTTTCAGTACGACTCCGCTCTGTAATTTCTGCCTGTAAACGCAGGTTCATCTCCTTGATTGCCTCAGCTTCACGTGCCTTGCGCCGGGAAAGCTGTTTTTGGCGGCGCTCTCTGGCATACATACCCAGAGCAAGAATCAGCAACGCCAACACTGCCCCAATCACTGCGACAGCTTGTGCCCGTTCCCGCACTGGAGCAAGCGGCACTACATGGTGGAGTTGTCCATTCAAACTGGTCAGAGGGCGGGACAACAGCAGATAAAGAGCATTCTCAAACCTGACAATCTTCGCCCCCTCAGCTAAAGTTTCAACCGTTTCCAAGGGCAGGAGATCCAAAGATTTATCCCCATATTGCCGGCCGGCGAGAATCAGTGTTCGTTGCGCTTCGGAGAGGGGTGTGAGGGTACGGTATAGCCAATCATTGCGACTGGAAAGAAACAGAACGCCATTACTATCACTGACCAAGACCGTTTCCCCCCCTTCTCGCCAACCTTCCTGTAGCGGGGTCAAGTCAACTTTGACCACCGCTGCGCCAAGAAATCGAGTATCCTCCTCTACGGGATAAGACATGAAATATCCAGGTCGACCGGTGGTTACCCCGATAGCAAAAAACGCCCCTCGGTGACCCGCTTTTGCCGCTGTAAAATAAGGTCTGAATCCATAGTTTTTCCCGACAAAACTCAAGGGTTCCCGCCAGTTACTTGAAGCCCAGGTATCACCAATAGAATTCATGACATAAAGTGCATCTGACCCGGCTTCAGAATTCAGCAACTCAAGATAACGGTTAACCAGGCCAACATTAAAGGAGCTCTTAAGTAAAATTTGCACATCCATATTCTGGGACAAAACATAAGGAAGATAGGCATAACGACTCAATGCTTCACGCAACGTTCCAGAATACAAAGTCAGCCTCTCTCTGCCGACTTTAACCAGTTTATCAAGGGTATCGGCATAGACCCAGCGGGTTGCTTGCCAAACCAGACCTGTCGCAACAAAGATTCCGAGAAAAAGAATCCAGACAGGAAGGGTTTTTTTATAAAATCGTTTAGTCGACAAGATCAGTTTCCACTTAAAAATAAAAAATATCTAATCTGGATACACGCAACACTCAAGCTGATTGAGTCCTTCCCCTCCCCTTGTGAGAGGGGATTAAGAGGAGGGGGCATTCATGATGACTCACTTTCACTCCAGCCCTCTCCCATCAAGGGAGAGGGAGGTTAATTATGAACTTTTTTTGCTGAAGAATTTACTTGAACATAATGCATAACCAGAATATTTAAATAACATAAAATTCGATTTTTACTGTTTTACACTAATAACAAATTTCAGATAACGTCCCTCTGGAAAACTGACTGAACAGGGGAAATCTTCCGGTTGACCACTGGTAAATATCGTCTTTAATATATCTCCAGTTTGCAATGCGCCACGCCGCAGTTCTTTCAAATAGTCATCCAGGGACACTTTTTGATGATTGGAAGAACTCATCAGCAAACCACCAGACTCTAATAATGGTAGCGTTGCAGCAACCAATTTAGAGGTTCCCCCGTGAGTGGAAAACCGACTTTTTTTTGTCGTAGAAAATGATGGGGGATCAAACAGGATAATATCAAAGCGGCGTTGCTGAGTCTCCAATTTGCTCAGTTCAGAAAAAACATCGCCAACAATAAATTCATGCCGCTTTGGATTGAGTCGATTGATAGAAAAATTCTCCCGGGCAATATCCAGATATTTAGCCGAGACATCAATACTGCTCACCTCTTTAGCACCAGCAACAGCCGCAGCAACAGAAAAAGCTCCAGTGAAGGCAAACAGATTGAGAACCCTCTTTCCGGCAGACCGAGCCATCAATTCCTGACGATTACGCCGCTGATCGGGAAAAAATCCGGTATTTAGTCCCTCTCGTAAATCAACCAGATAGTCCAATCCATTTTCTTTAACCCTCAATGAAGCTGGTGCAGGACGACCGGCGATTAAACGGCTGTATTCCTTGGTTCGTTTTTTTGCTTCCAAAGTGCGGGTTTCCCGGGGTCGCAACTTACGGTAGATTCCCTGAGGTTGAAAAATTTGCTGCAAGGCTGCCGTCAGAGGAGCAAGGTAGACATCCCAAGCTGGGGTAAAGAGTTGCAACATCAGATAATCGGCATAGCAGTCGACGGTCACACCAGGTAATCCATCCCCCTCACCATTGAGCCAGCGAAAAACATCAGTTTGATCAAGCTGGGCATGCTGCCGCAATTGTTTCGCCTGAGTCAGTTTTTTTTCTATCCACCCCTTGGTCAACTGAATTTTGCCAGGGTCGAGGATCCGGGCAACAATTCTATCTGTTGGATCATAGAGTGCGGTGGCCAAATGGTTTTGTGCTTCATCTACCAACGATATCAATTCCCCAATTTTCCCGGCAGGCCACTGCTTTGTATAGCGGTCGGCAATAATCCATGGGTGACCCAATTTCAACATCCGAAACGTTTCTGAACCAATTTGACACCTTTGCATAGCAATATCCTTCGCTTTTCGTGAGAACCGATTTAAAAGAAGTGAATTGTAACCAAGGATCACCAGGATGCCAAAAAACAGCTCAAAAGTGTTCCAGTTTACGACAAAAGTACCGATTCAGTAATATATTCACAAAATATTCCAGTTAAATGCTATAATGGCAACGATATTCTCAGGAGGAAACTGAATGACTAGCAAATTCAAAAATCGGATTCGTGAACAATTTGGCAGAACAGCATCTGCATTTGTTGAAGCAACCCATTTTTCTGAGGGAGAAGACCTGGAAGAGGCGGTTCGACTCCTTAAACCATCCCACGATGATAATATGCTTGATGTCGCCTGTGGTGGTGGGCACATGGCTCTCTTTTTTGCCCCAAAGGTCAGGCAAGTTGTCGCATCTGATCTCACTATGCAAATGCTGAAAAAAGCGCAGGAACATGTCGCGGAGAAAGGGCGCATCGATAACGTTGTCTTCCGTGAAGCTGATGCTGAAGACCTTCCTTTCCCGGCGGGCTCTTTTACCTTGCTCACTTGCCGCATCGCCCCTCACCACTTCCAGGATGTTCCGCAAGCATTGCGAGAATTTCATCGGGTTCTGCGACGTGGTGGAAGGATGGTCATCATTGATACCCTGATGCCAGCTGATCCTGAAATTGCAGAATTCTTTCAAACCATGGAAACAATGCGCAACCCGACCCACCTTAAAGCTTTCAATGAAGATGAGTGGAGGAAGATGATTCAGGATTCTGAATTGATCTTACACGAGACTCTCATCATCTCAAAAAACCACGATTTTCAAGAATGGGTTAAAACCGCCGGACTGAATCGGGAGAAAATTCAAGAATTAAACAGATTTTTTATGGATGCGCCACAAAAAATCCATGATTATTTCAAAATTGAATCTTTTGCCGGAGAAGTTGAGTCATATACAGATAAAAAACTAATAATTTACGCGACACGCAAAGAAAAAGAGAAGCATATCCATCAAAAAGCTCCTGTAGAAACACCTGAAGATACCTGAATCAGAATTCAGGCACGGATAAGCTTTGTCTACCTTACTGAACGACAATTGCGGGCAACCACAAAATGGTTGCCCGCAAAAAATATAAGGTTGGTGGTTTCAAAAAAGTCGTGAGTCGTTAAGGCTACCGCCCGGCGTTCTCATTTGGTACAACAAATATTTCGACCCGGCGGTTCTGCGCACGACCGGCAACAGTGGCATTGCTGGCAACCGGCTCTATCTCACCGTGCCCCTCAGTCCCTATTCGTGAGCTCATCACACCACGCATAATCAGATAATCAGCAACAGCATTCGCTCTGCGTAACGACAAATCAAGGTTGTATTGTTCAGAACCAACACTGTCCGTGTGCCCTACGACAACAATCTGCGTCTGCGGATAGCGATTCATGATCCCGGCAATTTTGTTCAATGGCGAGTGAAAACTTGATTTGATGGTTGCTGCATTAAAATCAAAAGAAACCTCACTACTCATAGTCAGTTTGAGAATCTCATTCTGCTGACGCTCAATTTCAATCTGATGTTGCGCTCTTTCATTAGCCAGTTCTTGCTCAAATTCAGTCTGTTGCTTATCCATGTAAGCACCAGCTCCAGCTCCCAGAGCTCCACCAGCAGCACCACCAATCAATGCCCCCCTGAGGGCACCGCCAGAATGATCGTTCTGATAACCGATAATTGCTCCCGAAACCGCACCAACCAGAGCTCCGATCCCAGCTCCCTTTTTCGTATTCTCATGGGTTGTATTGGTTGCACAGCCAGCCAGACTGACAACAAAACCGAGAACAAGAAAAAGAACCGACAATTTGTATTTCATACGCATTAACTCCTTTAAGTTTATAGATACCAGACGAATCCTATGCTGGATTATACTCGTCTTTTACAAAAAATAAAAGAAGTTGAAAAAAAAGGGAGACCCCAAAAAAAGAGTCTCCCAGCAATAGCATAAAAACATAATAGGTTTAAAAGAGTTACTTGATGCCAGCTGCAGCTTCAAGCATATCTGTAGTTACAGACTTAGGACGCTCAATAGCATAACCTAGAGCGCGATCCCAAGTGATGTTAGGCAGACAACCGAGAGCACGACCGATACCGAACAGAACAGTATAGTACTCATATTCGGTGACACCATAGTACCACTGGATAACCCCTGACTGGGCATCAACATTTGGCCATGGGTTTTTCGCTTTACCCTGCTCAACCAAAATATCTGGTGCTGTTTCATAAATCATGCTGACCAGTTTAAACAGTGGGTAATCTTTGAGCCCTTCTGTGTTAAGGCAGAACTCACGCTGTGAAGTGTAGCGAGGGTCAGTCTTACGCAGCACGGCATGACCGTAACCAGGGATGACCTGACCACTGTTGAGAGTATCCCAGAGAGCTTCTTTCAGCTGCTCTTTGGTCGGCAACTCGCCACCGAGTTTCTTCATGAAGTTTTGTGTCCAGCGTAAAACTTCTTCATTCGCCAAACCGTGTAGTGGACCAGCCAGGCCATTGATACCTGCGCTGTATGCGTAATAAGCATCAGACAATGCAGATGCAACCAGGTGAGTGGTATGAGCAGAAACGTTACCAGACTCATGATCTGAGTGGAGGATGAAGTACATCCGGGCAACATCTTTGTAAGTATCGCTCTGACCGATCATATGTGCAAAGTTACCACCCATGTCGAGATCAGGATCAGCATCAATGTGAGTATCACCTTTATACTTCATACGATAAATGTACGCACCGATTGGAGCAAGTTTGGCCATTAAGTTGGTAGCATCTTCATACATATCCTCCCAGCAGGTCATCTTATTAAATTTGCCGGCAGCATAGTTATTGGAGAACACAGAATCACGCTGCATTGCCAAAATAGCTGATGAGAACATAACCATTGGATGGCTGTCGCGTGGCAGAGCACGCATAACATCAATAACATAAGTAGGAATCTGTGAACGAGACTTCCAGTCTTCAACAACTTCCAGAGTTTGCTCCATGGTCGGAACATCACCGGTCATCAACAGATACCAGAAACCCTCAACGTAAGGATAGTCGCTACCTGGAACTTTGGGCAGGGCAGCAAATGTTTCAGGAATCGTCATACCGCGGAAACGAATTCCCTCCATTGGATCAAGATAGGAGATATCAGTCACCAGACATTTAATGCCACGAGCACCACCGATAGCCTGACCGATCGTTGCCTCACCAAGAACGACATCACCATGCTCTTTAACCAGTTTAGTGACGCGGGGACGATGTGCAGCAATCTTTTCCGCTAAAACCTTTTTCAATGTTGACATACTCTCTCTCCTTTTTGTGGTTGTTGAAAACAATTTGAAGATGCCCATAGGGACCAAGAAAGAAATATTTCCGCAATGCGGAAAGTAAGTACTGCATAAAAAACGTTCACTCGAACAGTATTGTATGCAGGATATAGATGAAAGCTAAAAGCGCTACGTTGAGACCAAATAAATGAGCCCATAAACCTTCCTTCGCCTAAAATCACAAATATCGTTTTAACAACTCACTTCCCCATTGTCAAGCTGTAAATTGTATACAGTATCCAAAAAATGTACCCGCACAAGTTCAGTGTTTTTACCTGACAAAAAAGGTTATTTTTCTCTTGCGCTACAATTACAGGTTGGATAAAATGCCCAATTATTATGCAGTTTAAATCTCCCCAAATAAACTCCCTACAACTGACAAGTCCTGTCATCCTCGCCCCCATGGCAGGTATTACCAGTTTACCATATCGTAGGATCATGAAGTCTTATGGTGCCAGTCTGGTCTTCTCCGAGATGATCAGTGCCAACGGGTTGATTCGTGACGGTCACAAAACCCGCTTATTACTTACCACCTGCCGGGAAGAATTTCCCTTTGGAATTCAACTATTTGGAGATGACCCTGTGGTACTTGCAAAAGCGGCAAAAATGGTCGTCAATGCTGGCTCTTTGCTTGATATTAATATGGGTTGTCCGGTTAAAAAGGTAGTGCGCAGCGGTGCCGGAAGTGCGCTGCTACAAGAACCTCGCCGGGTCGGTAAAATCATTAATGCGGTGCGCAAAGTTTACCCGGGGCCATTGACGGTAAAAATACGTTCCGGGTGGAATGAACAATCACTTAACTTCCTGGAGATTGGGCAAATTGCTGAAGCGGAAGGTGTCGATGCGATCACCCTCCACCCTCGCCCGCGCAGTCAGGGATTCTCTGGAAAAGCAGATTGGGCACATATTACTGAATTGAAATCTGCTATAAACATACCAGTGTTTGGAAGTGGCGACATTTTCAACGCAGAAGATGGCTTACTGATGCTCCAGCAAACCGGTTGCGATGCCATCATGATTGGTCGGGGCGGCTATGGGAATCCCTGGTTGATAAGTCAATTACTGGATCTGCTTGCGGGGAAAAAAGTCATTTATCCCAGTTCAGCGGAAAAACTTCAGGTTGCGTTGCAACACTTGCAGTTCCATCGAGATCATTTCGGTGGGAAAAAGACCCTCCTGGAGATGCGCAAACACCTGTGCTGGTATGCACGAGGCCTCGAGGGAGCCAGTCATTTTCGTGCAACCCTGCAAAAAACCGAACAGCTTGATCAGGTACTGGATCTGACAAAGTTATTTTTCACCCAAACTGAGGCAGTATGAGTCATCCCCGTCAACTTTCACACCACGAATACGCAATGATCCTGGAAAATATTGACGATGCGGTCATTGCTATCGATCAACAGGGACTAATTATTTTTTTTAATCCAGCGGCTCATCACCTGACCGGCTTGTCCGACAAACAAACACTGGATAAATCCTTTTTTGACTGCTTCCTGCAGCAGAAAACCCTCTGCTCCCTGGCACGGACAACTCTGGAGAAAGGGCGTTCCATCTCCAGCCATGAAACGATTACACTGAAAACTTCAACTCGAAAACAACGACAGGTCAGCGTTACGGTGTCACCCATTTTTTCAACCTCTTATCCCCAACACGGTGCCGTTCTTGTTCTCCACGACCTCACTCGGGTTCATTCTCTTGAAGGTGCGGTGCGCCATGCCGACCAGTTAACCATGATTAAAACCATGGCTGCCGGACTGGCACATGAAATTAAAAATCCACTCGGGGGGATCAAAGGTTCTGCCCAACTGCTACAAATGGAGTTGGCGACAAACAACGAGCTTCAAGAGTATACCCAACTGATTGTCCGGGAGACGGAACGGATCAACCGGATTATTGAAGAGTTGTTAGATCTCTCCAGACCACGTAAGGCTCAGCTTGAACCAATCAATATTGGTCGGATGCTGAATGAAATTGTGACCCTCCAAAAAACAACTGCTGTGGATCGTGACATTCACTTCAAATGGCAACTTGACCCGAGTATCCCGGATATCCCGGGGGATCATGATCTGCTAACAAGGCTTTTTTTAAATCTGATTAAAAATGCTTGCGAAGCAACTGCACCCAAAGGTGAAATCACGATCACCAGTTGTATCGACTCTGATTATCAACGAAGCCTCCCGGGGATCCGGCCAACACCAATGGTTCAAATTACTATCAGCGACCAGGGATCGGGAATTTCTTCAGCAGAATTGGAAAAAATTTTCACCCCTTTCTACACAACCAAACCGGGAGGGAATGGTCTTGGCTTATCAATCTGTCAGAAAATTGTCACCGATCATGAAGGGCTATTGCAATTTATTGATCAACCTGATGGGGGAACCCAAGTCAAAGTATCGTTACCCCTGTTTCACAAACGCACCACAGATAAAACAGACAAAGGAAATGAATAATGGCAATTCAACGTATTCTTGTTGCTGATGACGAAGAGAGTATTCGCTGGGTTCTATCTAAAGCCTTGAAAAAACAGGGGTTTAATGTTGATCTTGCCGAAGATGGTTATCAGGCCAGAAAGCTGGCACAACATCATCACTATGATCTTGCGGTTTTAGATATCAAAATGCCGGGAATACAAGGACTGGACTTACTCAAGCAGTTTCGTACCGACCATCCAAAGACCCTGGTTGTTATCATGACCGCTGAAGCAACGATGGAAAATGCCATCACTGCAATGAGAAATGGTGCCTATGACTACCTGACCAAGCCCTTTGATCTCACCACACTTGATGCAATTATCCTCAAAGCGGAAAAGGCGGCAGAACTGACTGGCAAGATAGATCTGCTTAAAGAAGATTTGCAGGATCAGTACAGTTTTGGACGATCAATTGTCGGCAACAGTCAGCCAATGCAAGACATTTACAAGATTCTGGGTCGGATTGCCGGATCAGACGTCACAGTTCTGGTCACGGGTGAAAGTGGCACAGGTAAAGAATTAATCACCCGGGCGATTCATATTAACAGTCAGCGCCTGGGTAAGCCTTTCATCGCCCTGAATTGTGCAGCTATTCCACACGAACTCTTGGAGTCGGAACTGTTCGGTCACGAACGGGGCGCCTTCACTGGAGCTACAGAACGTAAAACAGGGAAATTTGAGCAAGCCGACGGTGGCACTTTATTCCTCGATGAGATCGGTGATATGCCCCTTGAATTACAAACAAAATTGCTCCGGGTATTGCAAGAGAAAGAAATTACCCGGATCGGTGGAGATAAAACCCTCAAAGTCGATGTACGCATTATTGCTGCAACGAATCAGGACATTACCACCCTGATAAAAGACAAACAGTTCAGAGAAGATCTCTATTACCGGCTCAATGTTGTTCCAATTAAACTTCCTGCACTCCGCAAACGTCGCGATGACATCCCGGAACTGGTAGACTTTTTCCTGCAAAAATCAAAGCAGGAATTTGGCATTGATTCAATGGAGTGCAGCCCGGAAGCATTAGATTTACTCAATACATATCGGTGGCCCGGAAATGTCCGGGAGCTTGAAAATGTTATCAAACGGGCAGTGCTTCTCTCACCGAATCAAGTCCTGACCTCGATAGATTTTCCAGATTTACTCGCAGGAAAAAAACAGCAGCAGAGTGAATCACTCGAAGCCCTAGTTGCGCACAAATTAGAAAATTCTTTAGCGCAAATGAATTTACAGGAGATGGATAATCTCTACGAAATGGTACTGCATCAAATAGAACGACCGCTGATCAATATTGTTTTGAAAAAAACCCGCGGCAACCAGATCAAAACCGCAGAGGTTCTTGGCATCAACCGGAATACTCTACGAAAAAAAATTAAAATGCTTGATATTGAAGTGAAGCGGGGTGGATCGTAGGGGCAGACTCATGTGTCTGCCCTCAATATTACCGGGTGGGTTAATAAACAAGGGCAAACACATAGGTTCGCCCCTACAACAATGCTAATAGCCATCATCCCGCTTGGCTTGGTTTTCAAAACGGGTAAATTCACCCCGGAAGGTTAAATGAACTGTCCCGATTGGACCATTTCGCTGTTTTCCGATAATGATTTCGGCATCTTTATCGTGCCCCTTTTCACAGGTTCTCTCACGGCTCTTACAATCTTCGCAATACACGGATTCACGATAAACAAACATAATCACGTCGGCATCCTGCTCAATGGCACCAGACTCACGTAAATCTGCCATCATTGGTCGTTTATCGGTGCGACTTTCGAGAGAACGATTTAACTGCGACAGAGCCACAACCGGCAATGCCAGTTCTTTGGCTAAGGCTTTGAGAGAGCGAGAAATTTCGGATATTTCCTGCTGCCGACTTTCGGGGTTACTCCCCCGCATCAACTGCAAATAATCGACAATAATCAGCCCCAAACCATGTTCAGCCTTCAAACGTCGGGCTTTTGAACGCAATTCAAGAACCGATATAGCCGGGGTATCATCGATAAAAATTTGCGTTTCATTCAACTGTCCGGCCGCCATCGTCAACTTCGGCCAATCCGACTCCCCAAGGTGTCCAGTACGCAGTCGTCCGGCATCGACCTTGGCCAGAGAACAGAGCATCCGTTGAACCAGCTGCTCTTTACTCATTTCCAGAGAGAAAATCACTGCGGGAACTGCTTTATCTGCGTGGGTGGTCGCATATTCAACCAGATTCAGAGCAAAAGCGGTCTTTCCCATGGAAGGGCGACCGGCCACAACAATCAAATCACTCGACTGCAAGCCAGCCGTCATTTTGTCCAAATCGTGATAACCAGTCGGAACTCCAGTGACCAGCTCTTTGCGCTCATAGAGCGCTTCTATCGACTTGAAGGTATCTTTCAGAATATCCCGAACCGGGAAATAGGAGGGGCGAATCCGATTTTCAGAGATTTCAAAAATGGATTTTTCGGCCTGATCAAGGATCTCCTCCATATCCCCGCCTTCGTATCCACGGGTGGCAATAGCAGTTGAGGCCTCAATCAATTTACGTGCAACCGATTTCTCTTTAACCAACTTACAGTAGTAGTTAATATTGGCTGCGGTTGGAACATAATCAACCAAAGTTGCCAGATAGGTGCTTCCTCCAACCGCCTCAAGCTCACTACGATCTTTGAGGACTGCAGTCAAAGTCACCAGATCAGCTGGTTCACTCTTATCCCCCAGAATAATCAGAGCATTGAAAATCTTCCGGTGACTCTCGCGGTAAAAGTCCTCTGTAGTCAGATACTCTAATGCCCGGTTAAGTGCCTCATTTTCGAGCAACACCCCACCAAGTACCGACATTTCAGCTTCGAGATTTTGTGGTGGTAAACGATGTGTCTGGTTCTCTTCCATAATAACTCCCAAAAAATAAAATCAGTCTCGAAGGATATCAGAGTCGGGTCAAAGAAAAAAGCGGAAGGGACTTCACCTTCCGCTTTTTATAATTATTCCGCACAAATTCAATGTGGACTTGCCCTTCCCATGGAAAGGGTTTGACTGTCCCTTGGAATAGGGAGGATAAGGTCTCTTTGCTGAGTAATTACCGTTTTTTCAAGGGTTAACAAATCGTTCCTGTGCTATTTTATGTGGATCAATTGCTCACTCGGCAATGCAAATTTCCGATAAAAACAACTAGCCCGAGTCTTACCTGACTCAGGGTCTTTGGTATGGCAGGCACCGCCACCCTGCGGTTCAACGCGATAAACCAGAGCATCCTGATCACAATCGGTCAAGATTTCGATAATTTTCAAAAAATCACCGGAGGTTTCCCCTTTAGTCCACAATTCGTTGCGTGAAGTCGACCAGAACGTCGCCATCCCCTTTTCCAAAGTGGTTTTCAGGGCTTCGGGATTGACATAAGCAAGCATCAAAATTCGTCCATCAGCAGCATCCTGCACCACCGCAGGAATCAAACCGCCACGCTTTGCAAAATCAATCAACAACTCTGTTCCTTCTTCCAACATTTTCTTATCCATCACAATCTCCATTTAAATCGTCATCAAAATAATGTACTCGCAAAAAAATAAGACGGCACCATCAAAAATGTTTGGCTTTCACCATATTTTGGGTAAAAACCTTAGGTGCAGGAATCGGCACAATACCATCAACACCGAGTCGCAGCAGTTTCGGAGCCAGAATATTTAATTCAGATTCCCGAATAACGGCTGAAACACTACACCAGGCTTTATCAACCACTGGACTGACAGTAGGCGAGATAACCGATGGCAGCATCTTTTCAACTTTGGATAAGACTGCGGTCGGTACATCCATAAATACCATAAAAACCGGCTCACGCTCAGCCTGCAAAACCGCATCGATGCAGATGCGGATATCTTCCATTTTTTCCAGCTTTACAGCATCTTTAATTGCTTCACGATTGGCAATCAATTGCGGAGTAGACGTAAACAGTTCGGCAACAATATTGTTGCCATTGGCCTTAAGTGTAGCACCGGTTTCGGTAATATCGGTAAAAGCATCACACTCCCCCATGTTCACTTTTGCCTCTGTTTTACCTTCACTATGCAGAATTTGGATATCCTCGATTCCATACAGCTCTGCCATCCGCCGTTTGGTCAGGTTCGGCAGTTCGGTCGCAATAATTTTGCCCTTACAATCTTCCGGAGTTTCGATACCTAGCTCTGGGCGGCTGGCCAATACCAACCGGGAGGGCTGGTTAGTATATTTGGAAAAAATGAAATCTCCCAGCACCTCGACCTCTTGCTCACGCCCTGCTTCGAAGATGTAGTCTTTTCCGGTAATGCCGCAATCAACAATGCCATCACTCACCTTCTGCGCCATCTCTTTACGATCCAGAATTCGGAATATCACATCCTTGTCGTAAGGCCCCATCAACTCGTATTGACGACCTTTTTTTAAGGGGCGACCCGATTTTGCCAACAAACGTAAGACTTGCTCATTCAGGCTACCTGACGGTATCCCAAAATAGAGAACTCCCTCTTTTTTACCGTAAGCCATAACAAGTTTCCTCTTTTGAAAATGAATATACCAATTAGGTCGACGCATTCTGCCAACAAGTGGTAAAAACATCAATGGATGTTTTGTTTTTTCGGGTTAACATAAGTCCTTGGTAAGAAATACCCCTTCGCCCAGGAATGTTGTTTCATAAACAACAACTGACATCATTTGAAAAAAATTAGATTCATGCTATTTTTGCTGATATCCTACAATTCTATAGGGGGGAGAATAAAAACAGTACATATCCCACCTATCAAGACCCAACATTCTGCTAGAGATATCCTATGAATCTTCTTTTTCAAATCTGGGGTGGAGGGTTCTATCTTGCAAATAAAACCCTCCTTGCTATCGCTGAAGGCAAGTCCCGGCAATCCAAAAGAATTCTTAAAATGTCGGGTTGGTTAATCTATATTCTCGGCGTTCCCGCTTGGGTGATTATTTTAATCTCAAAACAGAATTGGATAGCGGCCTCTATTGAAGTTGGAGGAGTTCCATCAATGGTATTGGGACTTTACAGCGTTTACAAAGAATCCGTTAGTTCACCAAGATCCCTGAATATTTTTGCTCAAGCGATCACCTGCACTTCCCTTGCTCTCGGAGTCGGGTACAGCATACACGTGTATGGAGGCATCAATTCCGTAACTCAATGTCTGGAAATTGGCGTCATGGTCGGTTTTTTATTGGGGAGTTATTTTTTAGCCTTGAACCGGGCTTATGGATGGTTATTTTTTATGCTGATGAATGGAAGTATGGCAACATTGATGTTCATCCAGAGCAAACCGATACTCTCAATTCAACAACTGTGTTCTCTGGGCTTTGTGATCTATGGGTTCATGGTGGCAATAAAAACAAAAAAGCGGAAGACCTTTCGATCTTCCGCCCTTTGATTTTCAATTTTGATAACGACTATTTTTTAATTTCCAGCCATCATCGCTTCAATATCACCTTGTACATCACCGATTGCTTTAATATTAAAGTTATCAACCAGAACTTTAGCCACATTGGGTGACAAGAATGCTGGCAGGGTTGGTCCAAGACGAATTCCTTTAACGCCGAGGGAAAGCAGAGCCAGCAGAACGATCACCGCTTTCTGCTCATACCAGGCGATATCGTAAGAAATCGGCAGATCGTTGATATCATCCAGTTCAAAAACTTCTTTCAATTGCAAGGCAATATAGGCGAGTGAGTAAGAATCGTTACACTGACCAGCATCCAGAATACGTGGAATGCCACCGATATCACCGAGATCCAGCTTATTGTAACGGAATTTAGCACAGCCAGCAGTCAGAATAACCGTGTCCTTCGGCAACTCTTCTGCCACTTCGGTATAATAACTGCGGGTTTTGTGACGACCATCGCAACCAGCCATAACGACAAAGCGCTTCAGGTCACCCGATTTAACCGCAGCAACAACCTTATCAGCTAGTGCCATAACCTGAGCGTGAGCAAAACCACCAACAATTTTACCGGTTTCAATTTCTGTTGGCGGCTCACAAGTTTTGGCTTGCTCAATCAGAGCAGAAAAATCTTTGCTGCCACCTTCGGCACGATCACCAATATGAGCAGCACCCGGCCAACCGGCCATCCCAGTAGTATAGATACGTTCTTTATAAGCATCCTGAACTGGAGTAATACAGTTGGTAGTCATCAGAATTGGACCATTAAAAGAGGCAAACTCTTTCCCCTGATCGTACCAGGCATTGCCATAGTTACCGACAAAATGGTCGTATTTTTTGAATGCGGGATAATAGTTAGCTGGCAACATTTCACAGTGAGTATAAACGTCAACACCAGTGCCCTCAGTTTGCTTGAGCAGCTCTTCCATATCTTTCAAATCGTGACCTGAAATCAGGATACCGGGTTTATTACTGACGCCGATGTTAACCTCAGTAATTTCTGGATTACCATAGGTTGTGGTATTGGCTTCATCAAGCAGAGCCATGGCAGTGACAGCTGTTTCACCACATTTCAACACCATACCAACCATCTCATCGACACTTAAATCCTGGGTTGTGGACACCAAAGCATCAACCATAAAATCATAAACCTCTGATTTTTCGAAACCAAGCATGGCAGCATGATCAGTATAGGCAGCCATCCCCTTGAGGCCATAAACCAACAACTCCCGCAAGGAACGGACATCTTCATTCACTTGGGAAAGAACCCCGACCTCAGCACCCTTGGCGACAAAATCAGCTTCGGCACCATTCCAATTGACGACATCAGCATCACTGCTGAAACCAATTGCGGTTTTCAAACCATCGCGCTTAGAAATAGATTCATTAATCAACTCAACAAAGCGGTCATTATCAAAGTTTGCGTTGGTAATCGTTGCAAACAGTCCCTGAGCAATAAATAAACCAATAGATTTATCCAGTTTACCCTGTTTTTTGGCTTCGTCAGCCACAACGGACAGCCCTTTCAGAGTGTAAACCAGCAGATCCTGCAATTGAGCAGTATCTTCTTTTTTTCCACAAACGCCTACAACGGTACAACCGGTTCCCTTTGCTGCTTCTTGACATTGAAAACAAAACATACTCATTTTAATATTCTCCTTTGTAATTGGGGGGGGGCAGTGCTCTCTTTGCAGCCAGAAGATGCCACAAGAAACAAACAAAAAAATTGATGCAGGTCAATTGTGGACTTTTTAGGTTATAGTTACTTTTAATTGTTCTATCCCTATGATTTGTTACATCTGAATTCTAACATATTAATATGCCACATTCAATTACCACCAAATAAGTAATAATTTTATGCTTACTTGATATGGATCAATTCTCTCAACCTCTCATTCCCCTATAATCACTTACAAACACATAAAGGAGACCAGACAATGACAACGACAATAATAGATAAGATCCATAAAGAGATGACCGTTAAAGAAGTTCTCGACCGTTGGCCGGCAACCCTGGACGTTTTTGTGGCAAACGGGTTTGAAAACTTTCGGGATGAAAAACAGCGCAATGCAGTTGGCGCATTTCTAAAACTCGGGCGAGCGGCCCAAACCAAAAAATACGATCTTGATAATTTTCTCAGCTTGCTGCAAGACAAGATTAATGAGGAATTGAATCAGGTCGATGTCACCATGAAAGTGACTGAAAAAACCGACAGTCAGGTGACCGTTTCCGGGCTACTCCCCTGTCCAGTTCGACTGCCGCTGCTTGAAGGCTTTGACGCATTTATTGAGAACTATACAAAAGAAACCGGTAACTCTGTCAGCTACAAATTGGAAGCCGCTTCAGTTGGAGCCAACTGGATCGAAGAAAATATTCAGGGAATTGACGATGCTGATGACCTGCCGGACATTTTTCTTTCCGCCGGATTTGAAACGTTTTTTGATCAGAAAACGATTGGACGCTTCAAGGATCAGGGCATTTTTACAGATATCACCAGCGCCGAAGTCAACCCCGATTTTGCCGCTATCGACATTAAAGATCCAAAGAAAGATTATTCAATTATCGCCGCAGTCCCTGCTGTTTTTATGGTGAATCACGATGTTCTTGGCGACCTCCCAGTGCCTCGCCGCTGGTCAGATCTGTTGCAGCCGGAATATGAACAACAGGTTGCCCTGCCGGTCGGCGATTTTGATCTATTCAATGCTATTCTCCTGTCCCTGCACAAAGAGCTTGGTGACGAGGGAATTAGAAAACTCGGACGTTGCATGTTAAAATCGATGCACCCGTCACAAATGGTTAAAAATGCCAAGCGAGTTGCCGAAGAAAAACCGATTGTGACCATCATGCCCTATTTCTTTACCAAAATGGCAAGAATGGTAAAAAGTCTCGAAATTGTCTGGCCTGAGGACGGTGCTGTCGTCAGCCCGATCTTCATGCTCACCAAAAAAGCAACCCTTGAGCGGGTCAAACCCATTGCTGAATATCTTGCCAGTAAACCTGTCGGCGAAATTCTGGCACAAAAAGGGTTGTTTCCATCCGTTCACCCCGAAGTCGATAATTTGCTTGAAGGAGACCACCCATGGAAGTGGGTTGGCTGGGACTACATCTACCAGAACGATATCGGTGCCTTGATTAAACATACAACCCAGGTTTTTGAAGATTCTATGAACGAGGTATAGAGCACGTGTTGATTGTAGGGGCGAATCTCGTATTCGCCCGGGATCGCACAAACATAATAACGGGCGAACACGAGGTTCGCCCCTACGGAAAAACAGCATACAGGTGAAACTATGAGATTTTTAACCATATCCGGCCCCCCCTCATCGGGAAAGACTTCGGTCATTTTACGGGTCATTGAAGCATTACAAGAAAAAGATAGAAAAATCGGTGTCGTCAAATTTGACTGCCTTCTCACCGATGATGACAAATTGTACGCAAAAAAAGGGGTTCTGGTCAAAAAGGGCTTATCAGGAGCACTTTGTCCAGATCACTACTTTGTCAGCAATATCGAAGCATGTGTCACCTGGGGGCATGCCAACCACTGCGAATATCTCATCAGTGAAAGTGCCGGGTTATGTAACCGCTGTTCTCCCCACATCAAAGAAATCACAGCTGTCTGCGTCATTGACAACCTCAGCGGAATCAACACCCCGAAAAAAATCGGTCCGATGCTCAAATCTGCCGATATCGTTGTCATCACCAAGGGGGATATTGTTTCTCAGGCAGAGCGGGAGGTCTTTGCATCACGGGTTAAGCAGGTCAATCCCGGTGCTGTCATCATGAATGTCAACGGTATTACCGGGCAGGGAGCCTTTGAGCTGACCAGCCTGTTCGAAGATGCATCCGATATCGAAACCTTGAAGGGAAAAACCCTGCGTTTTTCGATGCCATCGGCACTCTGCTCCTACTGTCTGGGTGAAACCCGGATCGGAGAAGAATATCAGACCGGCAATATCCGCAAGATGGAGATTTAATCAATGAAAGATACCACATTATTTCAGCAGCCGTTGATTGAAACTCTCATTGACCACCCTTACATTGAAGATTTTCTGACCTCTTTCGGCTTAATCGTTAAACCGGGAGAGGAAAGTCTGGCGGCATACCTTGACAGTCTTGATCCAGACACTCTGGAAGATCTGGGCATTGCCGAAGAGCAACTCCGTCAGAGTCTTGATGATTTTTTAACCGGAATGATGGCAATGAGCGACCCGATGGAGAAGGTTGAATCTCTCACCATCATCGGGGGACACAACAAATCTGGACACCCTGAAAATCTGGAACTGATTCTGAAGCCAGGTGAGATTATCTGCATTGTCGGCCCAACCGGTTCGGGAAAAAGTCGCCTTCTGGCCGATATTGAATGGGTCGCGCAAGGCGACACCCCGACCAAACGCAAAATCCTTATCAATGGTCAAGTCCCAGACAGCAAGTGGCGTTTTTCCACTGAATATAAACTGGTGGCACAATTGTCCCAAAATATGAATTTTGTCATGGATCTGTCGGCAGATGAATTCATCCGCATGCACGCAGAAAGCCGACTGGTCACCAACCCGGAAGAAATAGTGACCCAGATTCTACAGCAGGCCAACGAACTGGCGGGAGAACAATTTGCGCCAGACACCCCCGTCACATCTTTAAGTGGTGGACAATCCCGAGCACTGATGATCGCTGACATGGCAATTTTGAGCAAATCACCCATTGCCTTGATTGATGAAATTGAAAATGCCGGAATCGACCGTAAAAAGGCATTAGACCTGTTGGTTCAGGAAGAAAAAATTATTTTAATGGCAACTCACGACCCGATTCTCGCCCTGATGGGTGACCGCCGTCTGGTGATTAAAAATGGCGGTATCGATAAAATTATTGAATCGAGTCAGGCAGAACGAAAAAATCTGGTGACGTTGGAAAAATTAGATAACAAACTTCTCGCCCTGAGAAATAGAATCCGAACCGGGGATACCCTGGAAAACATTTAAGGAGAAGAGAACAATGCATGATGGTTGTAGTGGTAGTTTTGGCAGTGGGGAGCAGATTGTAAACAAATTAAGGCAGATGGGCTTCAGCAGCTACGCGATGCCAACTTCCCCAGAAATTAAATGTACAAGTTGTGAAACTGTTTTCACCATGCGGACGATGGAAGACCGCTGCGATAATTGCGGCATGGTCTATGGAGTCACTCCCTGTCATGCAACTGATCCTGGTAGTATCCAACCTGCAGGTATTGATTATTAATTGACTGGATATTGCAGTAAACCTGGGACTGTCCCCAGCACCATCGGGGGCTGTCCCAAAGTTTACGATCCACGAAGAACCACGGCGGTTTGCACCGCAAAAGCCCGGGACAGACCCACCGGTCTACCCCTATTTCTGTTCCTCGTTCGCCGATTCCGAAATAAACCGCCAGAGGACTGATCTGACAGAGCTATCCAACTCGTGAAAACTGATTCCAACACTGTGTTTATCCCGCTTGCCATTTTTTGCTTTTTCGGTCCAGCAAATTTCTCCAGATATTGACAAAACCTCCTGCCGCTCCGGTAATAAAAAGTGAATATAAGCTTGCCCCTTAACCCTTGGTAGCGGATTTGAACTGGGAATTTCTATACGTGCACCTTCCATACTAAGATTGAAAAAAACACCGCTACATTCATGTTTATTGTAACGAATCTTTACCCGCAAAGGTGCAAGAAACTGCATTCGAAAATTATCTCGAGCTCCGGTCATCATCCCTTGTAGAATATTTAAAAATTGTTTGATGCTACTTTTGCTGACGGCAGAGCTAACTGGGTTCTCTTCCATTGAGCTATGTTCATCAATCACCTCATCTAACAATTTACGGTAGCGAAAAAACCGCTTGAGCAGATCCCGCCGATCAAAAGTGAAACCATTCGATGAAACCAGGACATTATTTACCGCAACATCAGCTCCACAGTGTTCACAGGCAATTGTCGCGATTTCCGCCAATAATGCAGAACTTATATATTTATTACACTTGGGGCATTTCATTATCAGCATGGAATTTCTCTTGCTTTGACAACTTGTTATAAATCAACTGAAATAAAATTCGTGATCCAGATAGCGATCTTTAATTTTAATAATTTCCGGTAAATTCTCTAAAAACAGCTCCACCATGATCGGTTCAAAATGCTGACCAGATTCTTTCTGAATTGCCTCAATCACTTTTTCAAGCGGCCAGGCTTGTTTATAAGGTCGGTCTGAGGTTAAGGCATCAAATACATCACTGATCGCAGCAATTCGTGCAGAAATCGGGATTTTATTTCCAGAAATCCCATGAGGATAACCGCTGCCGTCCCATTTTTCATGATGATAAAGGGCAATCTCCCGTGCTAAAGAAATCAGCGGTGAATCATGCTCACCAATGATTCTGGCACCAATTTTGGGATGCTGCTGCATTATCAGCCACTCCTCAGGGGTCAGTTTTTTTGACTTTAACAAAATACTGTCTGGAACCCCGATTTTGCCAACATCATGCATCGCACTGGCATAGAGTATCAATTCTGAAAATTCCTGACCTAACCCGCGCCGTAACGAAAGTAAACTACAGATATGGCTCATCCGTTTAACGTGTGCCCCGGTTTCGTTATCTCTTAACTCACCGGCCACAGCCAGCCGTTGAACAATCTCAAACTGGGTTGAAAGAATCTCTTTCGTCCTCTTACGAATTTCACTCTCAAGCAGAGCTTTCCGGGACACCTGCTGTTTATGATATAAACTCGCTTGCAGAATATTCTGAATTCGCAGCAGGACTTCCCAATTTTCATACGGCTTGGCAATAAAATCTTTAGCGCCCATCTCCAGCGTTTTTTTTCGAGTTTTTGGATCGGCATGAACAGACAACACAATCACTGGCAAAAAACTGCCTTTGGCATCTTTTTGCAACCGTTGTAAAACGTTTATTCCGGATACTCCAGACACACCGGATATATCCGACATATCAATATCAAGAAGGATCAGATCAAAGCGATTCTTCCTGTTCAAAGGAAGGGCTTGAAAAATCTCATTTGTGGAAAAAAGATTATTGTACCCCTCCTTTTCCATTGTCTCGTGCAGCGGCAGAACATTAAACGGATCACCGGACACAATTAAAATTTTGGCTGAATAAATATCACTCAGGGCACTGCTTGTGACCCGACTTCCGCACATATTCCTCACAAAGCCCTTGATATCAGGGTTCCTTGGAAAATAAGGGCACTACACTTTATTCGTATTTTTCAATAATATAAGCACATCGCTTCATCTTAACGCCCATGAGTT
>JAKIUD010000040.1 GCA_021647765.1 Desulfuromusa sp.
GCCCGATTGATGTGTCCTGTTTTTGAACTATTTCCACTTTCTTTTAATCGTGGAACAAGACCAAGATAAGCATTCATTTTTCGGGTTGTCTTAAATCTGGTAACATCACCAACATCAGAAAGGAAAGCTAAAGCTGTGAGTACTGATTGGACACTGTTTTTCAACATAACCAGATGTTTATTAAGATTTTCATATTGGGAAAAAAGCCTTCTTAATTCCCTAACTTTTCTTTCTGGTTTATACACTACTGGCAATCCAAACTCTCCAGTGACTATATAGACCCAAAGAGCTTTAGCCATATTACGGCTGTCGTTTTTATCTGTCTTGTTCCAGGAGTCTTTTATTATTCTGAATTTATATGGATTCAGAACAAAACAGAGGCTCCTGTCCTTTCGATTTTATCTGCCCGGTAGAAACTACCTATCATTTATCATTAAAATAGCTGATTCAGAGGTGTCCGTGGTGGAGTCTCCATGCCGCGACAAACTCTGCATTAAAGCTCCTCCGCTTAAAAAAAACCGGGGACTGGAACGCCTGCATGCCGAACAAGGTCTTTATCAGAATTACCGGATCAAAGGATGATAAACTGGAAAGTTTGAGTTATTGATATTTTCCCGAATTGTATTTCCTATTTCCCGAGATCCTTTCGTGACGGTGTTTTATCCGCAATATCATTTGCCAGCTGCCTGATGTCCTGATCAATACCTGTTTGAATGATCGCGTTTTTATCGGTTTTTTTGCCAAGACGGGCAAACCAGAATGCTACCCAATTGCGCTGCTTAACGAAGGATGGAGCTTTTGAAGCAGCAAGGACTTCTCCTGTCTCTATATTAACGAGCCTGGCATCCATGTCAACTTCAACTTTCTGTTCCTCTGTCCAGGCGATAAAGATCGTCTGCTTGTTTTTTGAATATTTCACAGAAGAAAGATTTCCAAAAAGCAGTGCGTCTACTCCCAGTATTTTACCAACCTCTTTGGCTTTATCCGGATTTACAAGACCACCCAGGTTGAGTTTCAGTTCATCAAGAATGGCATTCAATCTTTCTCTTTCAATTATGCGGAAATGCTTTGTACTTTGCAGTTCGCTTATCATGGAACCGGTTATTCCTTCCATAAGATTGTCGTATCCGAAGTTCCCCGTTTTATTCCGGAAATCAATTACTGCAATAACCGGACGATCAGCAAAAGGTATTTCCGGCAGAGTTTTTAAATTAGTTTTACTTACCGTGTAGCAGCTGCCAAGTAAGAAAATAAAAAGAGTAAGAAGGATAGTAATAAATTTTTTCATAGTCAGTCCCTCCAGTAAATACTGTTGAATCAATTTTTTTCTGTTAACATTTTATCACAATTTGTATCCTAAATCTATTACAGAGGGGATAGATTTTTTGTATTCCAATCCCATTTATCATAGATATACAGCCCCTTAAAATACTCTTTACTTCCCATAAACAGCTCGGAGATTGTATCTATTAGAAGTGATTTCCCAAAGCGCCTGGGACGGGATAAAAAGTAGTATTTACCATTTTCAACTAACCTGTAGATATCCTCAGTTTTATCCACATAGGCATAGTTATCTTCTCTTATTTCTGAAAATGTCTGTATTCCTGTAGGCAAATTTTTCATACTTCAAATAATAGCACAGTTATGGGTAGATGTTAAGAGACACAAAAATCGTTCCAATTGAAGAAAACTCTAAAACAAGAAAACCCGGCCTTGGAAAGGGTAAAATTATCGAACATGAAAGCATCCTTACACCCATGTCAGCTTATAACGAAGTTAAAACTATCTGGTAATAGTCTTAAGAATTTAACTTCTCTGCCCCATTCTCTGTTACAAGGTATCCGTCTTCAACCCTTATTCCACCCCAGGGGGTATTAAACATAGGAATATCAAAAGAAATTATAATCTCGCCCACTTAAACTCTGCAATATTACGTTCCCTGTAATCGAACTTTATACCTATTATGTATATGGCTTTATTTTCTGCTCTATATTTTTCGTAATACTTTCTCTCTTTTATCTGTTTTATAGGCTCTTCCGTAGAATCTACTTTGTATTCCAGTATATATATTGTATTCTCTGTTTTAACGGTTAAATCTATCCGCCCTTTAATACTTACATCTTCCCCTTTTATATCAAAACCTAAACCCGCCAAAAATGAGTATATTACCGATGAATAGTAACCCTCGTAATTTGCCATTACGTTTTTTGTATGGTTGTTATACGGAATTGCTGCAAACAGGGATTTTAGCTGTAGTTCAAAGTCTTCAAGTTTACCATTCACAAGAATATCTGCAATTTCCAACTCTTTAGACTTTTTCCCAAATAAATTAGAGGTAAGATAATCAAAAAACAAAGTATTCAATGATTTTTGAACCTCTATATTGGGAACTTTCATTTTATATGCCCGTTGTTCGTTTGTTACTATCTCTTTATCAAAGGTTAAATATCCTGTCTGCCATAACAGAGCTACAAGCTCTATCCTATCCACATCAAAAGCATTTAGGGTCTCCTTCCCAACTACTAAATTCTCTAAATCCGGCATATAGAAGGTAGACTTTTTTAACATCTCTATTAAAAAAGAAGGATTCCCTGTCTCCCACCAGTAGTTCTCAAAAACATTTTTCTTTGCTATAAACTGCAGAATATCAAAGGGATTGTAAATAGCTTCCGCAAAGTAGTTATAACCGTTGTACCACCGTTTAATTTTATCCATATCTGCACCTTGCAGATGCTCCGCAAATACTGTTTCAAGATCTTTCTGGGTATAACAGAGAACCTTGCGTTTGCCGGTCGTTCCAGAAGAGGCATGAACCCGGACAATCTGCTCAAATGGAACAGATCGTAATGGAAAGGGGTAGCCGTCACGCAAATCTACAGCTGTCGTAAAAGGAAGTTTCTGGAGATCATCCAGGGATTGAATCGTGTCTGGTGTGATATTCGCCTGATCGAGCTTTTCCCGATACTCGGTAGAACCTTCATAGACGTGGCGTATGGTCCACTGTAAACCGGCTAACTGGTGGACTTGCAATTCTTCTGCTGTTTTGAATCCGGGCATAAAGTTCTGCTGTTGCATATCAGGTTTCTCCAGACGGATATTGGTCAACCCGGCAGCTCCAAGACGGCTGGCAGCGGGGTTAGTGTCACTGGCAGCGCCAAGGAAAGCGGAGCGCAAAATCGGGTCATTTAAAAGTTTGCTGCTTTTTCCCTGCTCAATGATTTTACCATTGGCAAGCAGATACGCCTTGTCCGAAGCTGAGAGGGCACGGGCGGCATTCTGTTCAACCAGCAGGATCGTGGTACCAGAACGGGCAAGTTGATGGATGATGGCAAAAATTTCGTCAGTAATCAGTGGCGCTAATCCGAGACTTGGTTCATCAAGCAGTAACAAGCTAGGTTTGGCCATCAGTGCCCGCCCCATGGCCAGCATCTGTTGTTCTCCGCCGGAGAGGCTTCCAGCCAGTTGTTCCCGACGTTCCTGCAATTTCGGGAAGCGGCTGAAAACCTCTTCCATGCGCTTTGTTGCTTCAGCTTTTGAGAGTTTTAAAGGGATTGCCCCGAGCTGTAAATTTTCCAGTACCGATAAATGGCCGAAGACTTCACGTCCTTCAGGAGATAGTGCCAGGCCAAGGCGTACCATCTGTGCCGGGTTGGTGTTGGTCACATCTTTTCCATTGAGACTGATTTGACCTCCTGAGGGCTTAATCAGACCCATTAAACACTTCAGCAGGGTGCTTTTCCCCGCTCCATTGGCACCGACCAGGGCAACTGTTTCTCCTTTGCCGATTTCCAGGTCAACTCCGAAGAGGGCTTGGGCGGCGCCGTAGTGGGCGGTGAGATTGTTGATTTTCAGCATAGTTTAACCATAGGTGAAGGTTAATTGTATCTACAACCCTTCTCCATAAGGGAGAGGGAATATTTTAAATGATACTCATCAAAATTATACTTAAGCTGTCGCATCCATCCGTCCCAGATAGGCCTCCAATACCAGTGGATTCCGACGCACTTCATCGGGAGTACCGGTTGCGATACTCTTTCCACTATCCAGAACAACCACCTGATCGGCGATCTCCATGACCAGATCCATATCATGTTCAACCAGAAGCATGGTGTGACCAGTCCTTCTCAGCAGCCGTAACTGCTCGCCAACGGCGGCCGTTTCTTCAGCATTGAGCCCGGCAACAGGCTCATCGAGTAAAATTAATTGCGGCTTTCCAACTGTAGCTCGAGCCAGTTCAACCCGTTTCTTATCACCATAAGCCAGAACTCCGGCTGGCCAATTGGCTTTATCTGCCAGGCCAAAACGATCCAGAGATTCCAGAGCACGTAATTTTAATTGCCGTTCACGATGGCGTAAATCTGGTAAACGTAACATCGCCAGCAGCATTGAATTGCCAGCCTCGCTGGTTAATCCAGTTAGGACATTATCGAGAACGGTGAGGCGCGGAAATGTTTTTAGATTCTGAAAAGTTCGTGAAATTCCCAGCCTGCTGATTTTATATGCGAGGAGGTTCTCAATTTTTTGCTGCTGAAATTGAATGTTACCTGAGCTGGGTTTCATTACCCCGGTAATACAATTAATCAGGGTACTCTTCCCCGCTCCATTTGGTCCAATTAATGCGGTTAGCTTTCCCTTGGGAACAGTAAAAGAAACATCACTTAGTGCCGGGAGCCCACCAAAGTTTTTACTCACCTGATCAAGCTGCAGCATCCTTTTGCCTCCGCAGCGCCAGTTTGATTTTGACCATCTCAACCAGGCCAGTGACCAGTCCTTGGGGCAGGAACATCAATACTAATACCAGGATGCCGCCATGGACAAAGTCCTTGTAAGTTTCAAAGATATCCATCCATTCCGGCAACAGGGTAATCAATGCAGCACCAAAAATCGATCCCCAGATAGAACCCATCCCGCCAATAACCACCATAATGACCAGATCTGTCGAGGTAAAAATCCCGAAGGAATCAGGACTGACAAAGGAGTAGCAATGGGCAAACAAACTGCCTGCAACCGAAGCAAAAACCGCGGAGAGGACAAATATTTTTATTTTTGCATTGCGGGTATTAACTCCCAGCGCTTCAGCAGCAACTTCGTCTCCAGCTAACGCTGACAAGCCGCGGCCGACACCGCTACGCACCAGATTAAGGCAGAGCAGTAAACTGACCAAGGTGAAACCCCAGAGGAGATAATGAAGCCGAACCTCATCATCAAACTGGAAATTTCCAAAAGAGAGATAGGGGATACCGGAGAAACCACTCGGCCCACCGGTGACTTCATCCCATTGCAGCAGAACGGTATGAACAACAAAGTTCAAGCCCAGAGTTGCCATAGCCAGGTAATGCCCTGAAAGGCGTAGTATCGGGATACCAATCAGCAATGCGACCAATGCAACAATGCTGGCAACCAGCAACATTGCCGGCCAGGGGGGGATTTCATAGGTGACGGTTGCGATAGCTGAGCCGTATGCACCAAGACCGAAAAAAGCGGCATGACCGAGGGAAATCTGCCCGGCGTAACCAATGAAAAGATTAAGGCCGAGAACAATAATAGCGTTAATGGCGATCAGATTGGTCAGGCCGAGGGTGTAGGGATTATTTTCAAAAACCGGGAATAACAGCAATGCCAGGGAGAGTCCAGTGACGGTTAGCCCGGTGCGGTGCAGGTAGATGAAATAGAAAAATTTTTGTTTGTTAGTCATTCCTTCGAACCGTTCCTGTTCGATATCAATCAATATATTCTGATTAGTATCAATCTTCCGCTGTATAAAATTTCCTCTCCCCGGCGTGGGAGAGGGGCGAACTTACAAGAGAACACCCCCATCCCAACTGTCTCCCATCAAGGGGGAAGGGGCAACGTTCCAAAATCTCGCTGTCTAAGCAGAAGATTAGTTATAATGAGAGCCTCTTGCAAAAGTTGTCATCCTCGTGAAAACGGGGATCCAGTTTTTGACAAACCCGGGAAATCTCTGGGTTCCCGCCTGCGCAGGACTGACGGTTCCTGAACTACTCAAAAAAAGGCTTAAAAAACTCGAGCTCCATTTAGTTTTCCTTGCCCGTCAAGCAGTGAAAAATCGACATGGAATTTATCTCCATCCTGTCGGGTGAAAATCCCTTTCTGCACTAACCCGCCCGCTAGCTGTTCCGCCTGTTCAGCAAGAACTACTGCGTTCTGGTTTTTACTCTCTCCAAAGCGCAGAATATTGAAGAGACGATAACCAGCTACAAATGCTCCCCGATCAATATCCAATTGAAAAGAGCCCTGGATGTTTTCCAGAGAGAAAAATGCACCCTGTGGCGCAGATTTTCCCAACAAAGTCAGAATTCCATGCCCATTTATTTGATCGTCACCGCTGCTGAGAGATAATTTTTCCAGACTGAGGGTGACTCCAGAATTGAACAGTTTAGTGTAAAGATCCAGTAGCTGAATTTGGAGTTCAAGGGAATTGATCTGCTGGTTAAGAACCTTGCTTTGCAGCTGTTTTGCCGTTTGTTGTAAGGAGTGGAGTAGCTCTGGATCAAGGCCGGACAAGACCAATTTCAGCTCACCGCTATTAAGTTTTTCTTCTGCTAAAGTGGCTGTAGAAAAACTCAGCGTGCCAGTACTGCGATAACCCTCCTGATCTAAATCTGCTTGTCCCAGGTAGTGACTATTGTGAACCTCAAGAGTTGGTTTCCCGTGCCCCACAATGGACAATTTTTCCAGCAGCAATTCTCCGCTTCCTAATGGAATATCCTGCAGATTGGTCATTTGGCTGGAGATTGCAAGACCCGAGAAAACAACCTCACCCTGCTCCGCCTGTTGTAGAACAAAACTGTCTAACTGGCAGGTTAATTCACCCATACTTAAATCTGCATCTAAACTCCAACTGGCTCTAAAACCGTTCATTTTCAAGCGACCACCAGGATCCTGAAAACTGATTTCCGGTAAGGCCAATTTTGATTGAGATGCCCCCTGTAAGTTGATCTCTGTCGTTAACTGAATTTGGTCAAGGGGGGTATTTTCAGCAATGATTTGTGCCAGCTCTGAATCTCCCGAAAGAGTTGTTATCATCTTGATTCCCCAGACAAAGTGGCGAATCTGATGGTCAAAAATAATCTTTTCCTCTCCTTGAATCCAAAGAGCTGTTCTGGCACGAGATGAGAACAGTTTTCTTTGATAATTCTGCAGGTCAACTTTGATCCGTTCCGGTGCTATCTGATTGAAGGCTGTGATCTGGGAGGTAAAAATCTGTTCAGTTTTGTAGCTGACATACCAGGTCATCGCAAACAGCGCGACAAGGGTTAAAATCATAAGAGAAGAGAGGATTTTTTTCATTTTATTGTTCAATTCCAACCTGGGGTAGAAACCGGGTTAAATCTGCCGGGAGGGGACAATTAATATCAATCTGTTGTTTGCTGAATGGATCGACAAAAGCAAGACGGCGGCAATGGAGAAATAATCTGGAAAGCTTCCTGGGGCATGGCCCGCGATAGCGCTGGTCGCCAAACAGAGGATGCCCGGCATCGGCAAGTTGGCGGCGAATTTGATGTTGACGACCGGTGTGAAGCTGAATTTCCAACAAAGACACACTATCGTTGCCAACTAAAGTATGGTAACTGCTTTCCGCAGCTTTCAACTTTCCTTTGGCTGGAATATCGGATAGTAATGTTCCCCGACCGATTATTTTCCCCGTCACCAGAGCCAGATAACTTTTTGTTATCTCTCCCCGCATAAATAATTTTCCCAGTTCAGAACAACTTTTTTTCCCCTTACCAAAGATAACTGGCCCGGAGGTTTCGAGATCGAGACGATGAATCGGGGCAAAGCGGAAGAGATCACCCCTTGCGGCGAGAAATATTCCAATCTGATCGGTCAGGTTATCTCTTTCGTGTCCCTTGCCATTGTGGATAGCCAACCGGGCAGGTTTATTGACGATCAAAATTTCCCGCGTTTCGTAGAGAATGTCCAGCTGTGGTTGGGCTATCTGGCGGTTTGCTAATAGTTCGAGAAGTCGATTGCTGTCAGGCAGCAGAATACGATCATTGAGTGCGACACAGTCACCCCCTTTGACGGGATCATCAGAAATTTTAACTTTCCCTTTTTTTAGTAACTGGCGCAGGTAGGACTCTGGTGCTGCAGGGACACGTTGATGTAATAATTGTTCGATCGGGAGACCAGCTTCTTCTTCAGTAACAATAAATTCAGGCATGGGTAGAATATAGCTCCAAGTGTTTGGGCGGCTCAATGATTGAAATTTACGACTTATTCTCTGCTCAACTTACCCATATCCCGATGTAACTCTTCCCGCAAACGTTGGGCAATCGATCCAACTTTCCCTTGGTTGATAGTGAAGCCATCCACTTTAACGACAGGGGTGACCTCCAGAGAGGTGGAAGTAATAAAGACTTCATCAGAAAATTGTAAATCCTGCAACTTAAATTTGCCAGCGATGACCCGTAAGTTCAGTTTTTCTTCACACAGGCGCATAATAGTTGAGCGGGTCACCCCTTCCAGTATCCCGGTAGATGCTCCGGGGGTAAAGACCCACTGCCCACGAGTCCAGAAAATATTCGAGGCAGATCCTTCACAAATATGTTCCTTGTTATTCAGCATGATCACCTCAAAAGCTCCCATAGCCTTAGCTTCCAATTTTCCTAAGAGACTGTTGAGGTTACTGATTGATTTGATTTTTGGATTGATTGCCTCCGGGGCATTTCTTCGGGTCTGTGCTACTTTCAGCTCAATCCCTTTCTGGTAGTAGCTCTCATCAAATCCCTGGAATTCTCGACCGATCACCAGGCAAGTCAGGTTGTTATCCATATCACGCTGAAATCCGATCTGCCCTTCCCCCCGGGTTATTGTAATCCGGTAATAAGCATTGTTCAAACCGTTGCGTTCACGGAGCTCCAGCAAGATAGCTTCCAACTCCTGCTGGGTCAAGGTAACAGGGTACGAGAGTGCTTCAGCGGATTGTTTCAGCCGTTGATAGTGCTGAGAAAATTGATAGAGGCGTCTGCCAATGGAGCGAAAGCTCTCAAAAATACCATCGCCATACAAAAAACCCTGGTCAAAAACCGAGATTTTTGCGTTGTCACTTTTGACAAATTCGCCATTCAGATAAACATAACTCATTACTTAATCCTGCAATCAAAATACTTATGTAAAATCAGATTGATAGATGATTCTAGCGTAAAACTGAACTTGGGAAAAGGGGCATTTCCTTGCATGTCAGGACACACATCTCGCCAACGAACTCTCCTGAAAAAAGGTACGATTTATAGACAGATCTGGCAATTTTTTCAGCAGATTATCCTTTCAGCAACAGGGGATATCTCCAGAGAATTGGGTTCCTTCTGCCTATCTGGAAACACCTCCACCCAGGACAGCATAAAGCCTGACCCGATTTGCAAATTTAGCCAGTTGCAACGCCACTAAGCCCTGCTCCGCGGCAAACTGGGAACGCTGTGCATCCAGAACACCGAGGTAACTGTCGATCCCCTGAGTGTAGCGTTCTTTGGAGAGGCGATAGGTCTCAGCAACGGCGTCAACCAGTGCCTGTTGCGCTGCGACCTGTTGCTCGATTGTCCCCTGTACGGCAAGGGCATCGGCAACCTCCCGGAATGCGTTCTGGATGGTCTTTTCGTACTGGGTCAGAACAATTTCACGATCAGCTTTGCTGACCCGCAATGCCGCCCAGGTGCGCGCATCAAAAATCGGCATGACAATCTGCGGAGTAAAATTCCAGGTGTCTGTCCCGGAACCGAAGAGCCCAGAGAGTTCATTACTGGCTGTTCCAATCGATGTGGTCAGTGAAATGCGGGGGAAGAAAGCCGCTCTTGCAGCACCAATAAAGGCATAGGCTCCTTTGAGCCGATGTTCCGCTGCGACAATGTCGGGTCGGAGTAAAAGGACTTCGGATGATAGCCCTGGTGATAGTTCTTGCGGTGGGATGACGCTACTCAGATCCGCAGGTAACAGCTCCTCCGCCACGGGGACTCCTGCCAGCAGGTTAAGAGCATTTTTGTCCTGAGCGACCAGCTGGGTATAACGGGCAACATCTCCCCGTGCGGCTTCGACTGGAATCTGTGCACGGCGTAAGTCAAGTTTGGTAGAAAGCCCGGTAGCAAAAAGTTTTTCCACCAAAGCGTAGGAATCCTGCTGAGTTGTTAAAGTCAACTGAGCCAGCGTGTAGTTTTCCTGATCTGCAGCAAGGGTCAAGTACCCTCTGGCCACTTCAGCGATCAATGCAATCTGCGCGCTACGCCGTGCCTCATCCGTTGCCAGATAGGCTTCCAGCGCCTGATCCTTGAGGCTGCGCATTCGCCCGAAAAAATCAATCTCCCAGGCTGCAATTCCCAGATTAACCCCGTATTGTTCCACGGTTCTGGAATCACCCGGAGCAATCAGGTCGGTAGAACGTCGCTGTTTTCCTCCTGCTCCCACGGCATTGACCGCAGGAAAGAGTTCTGCACGCTGAATACCGTACATGGCTCGCGCTCGCTCGACATTCAGAGCTGCCAGGCGCAGGTCACGATTGTTCGTCAAGGCCAGAGCAATGATTTCCCGGAGTTTTTTGTCGGCAAAAAATTCATCCCGGCTCAACTGTGCACCAACAGGGTCTCTCTGTGCCGTAGTCGACTGGTAAGCTTCACCCTGCGGCCACTGCGCCGGGATCGGTGCTGCGGGCTGTGTGTATTGGGGAGCCAGACTACAGCCGCTCAAAGTCAGAGCAAGCCCAACCAATAGAAAAAATAATTGCCTATTCACCGTTTTGTCCTCCATTGGTCTCTTCCACGACATGCTTCATCGTGACTTTCTTTCTATGTTTACCCATGGCTTTGTAGATCATCACATAAAACAGCGGTGCAAAGATAATAACCAGAAAAGTAGAGGTGATCATTCCGCCCAAAACACCCGTTCCGATAGCTCGCTGTGCCCCTGATCCAGCTCCAGTTGCAAGAGCCAGCGGCAGGACACCGAAGCCAAAGGCCAACGAGGTCATGATAATTGGTCGGAGCCTTAGTTTGGCGGCCTCCAATGTTGCCTCAATCAGCCCCATACCCTCATCAACCCTGGCTCGAGCAAACTGCACAATCAAAATAGCATTCTTGGTCGTCAGCCCCAGGGTGATCAGCAGGCCGATCTGAAAGTAGACATCGTTTGGCATGCCACGCATACTTGAGGCAATCACCCCACCGATAACCCCGAGGGGCAGGGTCAAAAGAATCGCGATGGGAATCGGCCAGCTTTCATACAGTGCCGCCAGACAGAGGAAGATAACAAATATTGAAAAAGCGTAGAGCAGTGATGCCTGAGAACCTCCCTGGCGTTCCTGATAGGAGAGTCCTGTCCAGTCATAGCCAATACCCGACGGCAGCTTGGCGATGAGCCCTTCCATCACGGCCATCGCCTCGCCAGAGCTGTGCCCTGGAGCTGGTTCCCCCCAGATATTGATTGAGGAGAATCCATTGAAGCGTTCCAGCTTGGGTGAACCCATCGCCCAGCGTCCTTTGGCTATGGAACTAAACGGAACCATTTTCCCCTTGTTGTTGCGCATATGGAGCTTTTCTAAATCCTGTGGCAGCATCCGATAAGGGGTATCCAGTTGGGCATAAACCTTCTTGACCCGTCCTGCCTGAATAAAGTCGTTGACATAGGCACTTCCGAAAGCTGCAGCAATTGTATTGTGAATAGAGCTGATGGGAATACCTAACGCACCAGCTTTGTCCCAGTCCACATCAATATGATATTCGGCAACATCACTCATTCCATTCGGGCGAACCCTGACCAGACGCGGATCCTGGGCTGCCATACCAAGAAGTTGATTGCGTGCTGCCATGAGTTTCTTATGACCTAATCCACCCCGGTCGAGCAGTTGCAGATCAAAACCAGTGGCCATTCCCAATTCGATAACTGGCGGGGGGGGAAAAGCAAAAACCATTGCCTCTTTAATCTGGGAAAATGCACCCATAGCCCTCCCGGCAATCGCCTTAACCTTCAGATCCGGTCTTTGACGCAATTTCCAGTCTTTGAGTTTAGCAAAAGCCAGAGCCATATTCTGCCCTTCCCCACCAAAACTCATACCGGCAACGGTAATCAAAGATTCAACCCCCTCTTTCTCCTGTTCAAGAAAGTATTTTTCCACCTTTTGCATTACTGCGGCACTCTGCTCCATAGTCGATCCTGATGGCAGCATCGCCATGACCATCAGGATACCCTGATCCTCATCTAGAATATAAGAAGTCGGCATCCGTTGAAATAAGTAGCCCATGCTGATGACAATCAGGACAAACAGAACCAGATAACGTATTTTTTTTGCCAGAACACGTCCCACCAGGCGCACATACAGGTTACGAATACGAAAGAAAGTTTTATCGAACCAGCGAAAAAAGGGGCGTAGAAATTTAATTGCACCATCCGAAGACTCGTGCCCTTTGGGAATCGGCTTGAGTATTGTGGCACAAAGAACAGGAGTGAGAACCAATGCGACAACGACCGACAGGAGCATGGCAGATATAACCGTTATCGAAAACTGCCGATAGATTATTCCGGTAGAGCCGGGGAAGAAGGCCATCGGACCAAAGACTGCCGACAGCACCAGACCAATACCGATCAGGGCACTGGTAATCTCACCCATTGATTTTGCGGTTGCTTCTCGAGGAGAAAGACCCTCTTCGACCATGATGCGCTCAACGTTCTCTACCACCACAATAGCGTCATCAACCAGAAGTCCAATCGCCAGCACCATAGCGAACATGGTCAGCATATTGATGGAAAAACCAAACAGGCCAAGAACCCCAAAGGTTCCAAGCAACACGACTGGCACCGCGATAGTTGGAATCAGGGTGGCGCGAAAGGTTCCCATAAACAGGTACATGATAACAAAAACCAAAAGAACGGCTTCAATCAGAGTTTTGACCACCTCCTCAATTGCCACCCTGGTGAAAGGAGTCGTGTCGTAAGGATAGACAACCTTTAGACCGGAAGGAAAATAGCGACTCATCTCTTCCAGCTTCTGCTTAACCGCATCAGCTGTATCAAGGGCATTTGCTCCAGCGGCTTGTCTGATAGCCATAGCGGCAGCGGGCTTACCATTGTACTTAGCTAGGATGTCACTTCGTTCGGTTCCCAGTTCAGTTCGACCGATATCCTTGATGCGCACCACCGAGCCATCGGGGTTGGTACGAACGGGGATGTTAGCGAACTCCTGCGGGGTTTGCAGCAGATGCTGGACGATGATAGCGGCATTCAGACGCTGACCTTTGACCGCCGGTGCGCCGCCTAATTGACCCGCAGAGACCTCGACATTGTAAGCTCGGAGCGCCAGAATGACATCTTCCATGGTCAGATTGTAGCTGGTCAACTTGTCGGGATTGACCCAGATTCGCATCGCATACTGAGAGCCAAAATTTGTGACTTCGCCAACACCCGGCACTCTGGAGAGGATCTTTTCCAGATTAGACTGAGCATAATCGCGTAGATCATTACCACCCATGCTGCCATCTTCTGAAATCAAGCCGATGATCATCAGATAGTTACGCGTGGATTTACTCACCTTGACACCGGAACGCTGCACCACATCGGGCAGGCTGGCCATGGCAAGCTGTAATTTATTCTGTACTTTGGACCAGGCAACATCCGGATCCGTCCCCGGTGCGAAAGTCAACTCGACCCGCGAAGCCCCTGACGATGAGCTGGTTCCGGAAATATAAAGCATATCGTCCAGACCCGTCATCTTCTGTTCGATAATCTGGGTAACGGTGTTTTCCACCGTTTCACCTGAAGCTCCGGGGAAAAAGGAGTCGATAGCAATGGCGGGTGGAGCAATGGGTGGATACTGTGAGATCGGCAAGTTATAAATCGCCAAGCCACCAGCAGTCATCATGATAATGGCGATGACCCAGGCAAAGACAGGTCGAGCGAGAAAGAATTTTGAAAACATCAGTCGCCCCCGTTACTTCGCAGAAGAAAACGGCTGAACATCGCCGTTTGAATTGGCTGCAGAATGAAATGGGCTTGCCTTGACTGGCGTACCTGGACGCAGCATCGTTAGTCCTTCGACGATGACTTTGTCCCCTGGAGCCAATCCACCTGAAACAACCCACTTACTGCCAATGGCACGATCAAGGGTCAGCGGCCGAAAGACCGCCTTGCTCTCGGCATCCAGGATCAGGGCATAGGGATTACCTTTCGGATCACGCGAAACCCCCTGCTGCGGGATAAGAATAGCCTGTTCATTGATCCCTTCATTTATGACTGTTTGAACAAACATTCCCGGCAGCAGGATCCTCTCAGGGTTGGGGAACAAGGCACGCAAAGTCACTGAACCGGTGCTTGGATCAACGCTCACATCGCTGAATTGTAAAACTCCCTCAAGGGAATAAGGGGTTCCATCCTCTTGAATCAGCTTGACTTTGCTTTGATCTGCTCCGTGCTGGAGGCGACCATCCCTCAGGCGCCGTTTGAGGCGTAACAGATCGATGGTTGACTGCGGCACGTCCGCATAGATCGGATCAAGCTGTTGAATCGTTGCCAGGGGGATCGGCTGATAAGCGGTGACAATGGCACCATCGGTCACGTTTGATTTACCAATACGACCGGAGATCGGAGCAGTCACTTTGGTGTATCCCAAATTGATCTGGACTGTCTTTAGTGTCGCCTTTGCCTGTTGAATCGCCGCTTCCGCGGCAGCAATCCGTTTACGGGTACTTTCCACTTGTGCCTCAGCGGCAAGGAGAGCGGCTTCGGCCACCTTAGCTTCGGTCACCGCCCGGTCGCGTTGTGTCGCTGACACCGCCTTACTTTTATAGGATTCTTCAAACCGATCACGGTTCTTCTTCGCCAGTTCGAGGGTTGCCTGCAACTGGGTAACATTGGCGATATTGGCTTTGAGGGCAGCTCTTGCCTGATCGGCATTTTTTTGTGTAACTGTTACTGTTGCGATGGCGTTATCGCGTGCCGCGGCAAAAGAAGCCGGATCAATTTGATACAGAACCTGTCCAGCTTTGACCTCTGAACCTTCAACAAAGAGACGTTTCTGGATCAGACCACTGACCTGAGGGCGGATTTCCGCAACTCTGAAAGCTGCGGTGCGCCCGGGCAACTGCGTAGAGAGCATGATCTTTTCTGGCTGAACAGTAATAAAAGAAACCTGCGGCATGAGGCGCTGCCGCGGAGCCGGTTTTTTCTGCTCACAGCCAGTTAACAACAAGCTACTCAGTAAAATTATGAGCAGCGATCCCCATTGCATAGATTGATTTCCAGTTTTTTTGCGTTGCATTAAAAAACCTCCAAATTTGTGTGACGAGATACGATCTATATAATTCGCCAATTAATTTTCAAACTATTCCGGACTGAATGAAGATTCATTCCTTTTCTTACTGCAAGGCTCTCCTTTTGTGTAACAACCCTGAGTGGCACTCAGGTTAAGCAGTATGGCAGTGAACTCGGGACTGTCCCCAGCACCATCGGGGGCTGTCCCAAGAGTTTACGAGCCATGAAACCGCACCGCAAAAACCTGGGACAGGCTCCTAGCGTCATTCAGAGCAATCCCCCAATCGACAAGAAGAATACTAGTTTTCTGCCTTGATCGCGTTCCAGCTCGCCTCAGCGGTTTGCTGTATCAGGGCTTCATCCAGCGTTACAAGTCCGGATAACGAATCACGAAGTAAAAAAATAATCGGACCAAAAGTCATAGCCAGGTAGAGTGGTAGCGGCAGATCTTTAAGCGACTTCGCTTTGTTGCCAAAAAAAAGATCGACAAACGGGTTTGACGAACCACCTCTCCCTTCGCATAAAAATTTCGCACGTTTTTTATCCGCCCCATAGGGTGAGCTATAATACTGTTCAAGAAATTTGAATTCTTGAGGATGCTTATCCAGATATTGAATCAGACTGGTCACTAATTGAATAAATTCGCTCCGTCCCGACAGTTCAGGATTCATACTGGCCGTAATCGCTTTTTGCAGAGCATCATCTACCATAGTAAAAACAGCATGAATGAGCTCATCCTTATCCTTGAAATATCGGTAGATACTCCCTACGCCAACCCCGGCCAGAGACGCCAGTTGAGAAACGGGGGAGCTGTGGAAACCATTTTCGGCAAACTGCTCCAAAGCTGCATACAGGATTAAATCAGATTTATTTTGCTGAGTAACAGACATAGACTCCTCCGCCAGAATGAACGTTCAGTCAGTTTTAAGGAATTTATCTCCAGCTGTCAAGAAGTATATTTTCGTTTTTTCTCGGCACACTTTTTATTCCGCCATCTACCCTCAGTCTCAGATTCATGGTAGTGAAAGAATATGATCAATTTCTTTATTATTGGTGCCATTCTTGGATTATCAGCAGGGTTTGCTCCCGGGCCGTTATTGGCTCTGGTTGTTTCTGAGACACTGCAACATAATATTCGAGCGGGGATAAAAGTCGCTCTGGCACCGATCGTAACTGATCTGCCAATTGTTGTGGTCAGCCTGTTGATATTGGCCAAGCTGTCAAATTTTCATACTGCGTTGGGAGCTATATCACTGGGGGGTGGATTATTTCTGTTGCTCCTTGGTTATCAGAGTTTAAAAGGTCAGGGGGTTGCTCTTAATGTTCAAGAAGTCAGTCCAAAATCATTGTGTAAGGGGATTTTGACTAATTTTTTGAGTCCGCATCCCTATCTGTTCTGGCTCGTTGTAGGTGCGCCAACCATGACTAATGCAATGAGCAGTCATCCGTTTGCGGGAGTTGCTTTTATCGGCAGTTTTTATTTTTGTCTGGTCGGTTCAAAAATTGGTTTGGCTGTGCTGGTCGGAAAATCGAAGTCTTTTTTAAACGGCTCCACTTATCTTGCTATCATGCGCAGTCTTGGAGTGCTATTAGTGGTCTTGGCCGGGGTGCTGTTTTATGATGGTTTAAAGCTGTTGCAGATTTTACCGTCCTGAATAAAAATTTTATTTCACAGGGGAAAAATAATGAACTACAAAATCAAAAACTCTCAGCATATTTCCAAACATTGCTTGGTCTGTGGCACCGAGAATCAATTCGGGTTGAAAACTCTTTTTTTTGAAACCGAAGATAACGAAGTTATTGCTCTATTCACCCCCCGGGAAGAGCATCAGAGCTATCCGGGAATGGCTCATGGTGGCGTTTCTGCTGCTCTTCTCGACGAAGTGATTGGGCGGGCGATTATGGCACATTACGGACAGGATACTTTCGGCGTTACAATTGATTTACAGGTTAAATACAAGCAACCGGTTCCTCTAGGTATAGAACTGAAAGTCGTTGGGCGGGTCACCAATGATCGGGGTCGAATCTACGAAGGGACCGGCGAACTGTATCTTCCCAACGGTAAAGTTGCAGTGTCAGCACAGGGGAAATATCTGAAACGGAACCTGAAACAGATTACTGACAGTGACTTTCTTGAAGAGGAGTGGTTTTCTCCTGAGGGGGAGATCCCGAACGAAATTTTATTGGGAGAAAGTGGTGGTAAAGAGCAGCCAAGTGTCGACAACAAATGAATCTGTTTGTTTACGGAACCTTGATGGATAAGGAGATTTTCCAGATCGTTGCAGGGGAAAGATCCTCTTCTGACCAAGCCGTTTTACCCGGCTATATACGTAAACAGGTGATTGGTGAGGTTTATCCGGCAATTATTCAACAGTCTGAACATGAAGTTTCAGGAATCCTCTACTACAATCTAAGCAAAACAGCTTTGAACCGTCTGGATCATTTTGAAGGGGATCAGTACGACCGCTGTCCGGTCAGAGTCTCTCTGCGGAACGGGCGATTTGTGGGTGCTCAGGTTTACGTATTTGCGGAAAAATCGAAACAGCGGTTAGCACCTGAAGAGTGGGATTATCAGACTTTTTTAAATGGTGGGAAAGAGTTGTTCTTGAGAGGATACTCCGGTTTTCGGGAGTTAAACCAAAAACAAAATTCTTAAAAGGTGTGAATTGCTGTTGATTTGAAAAACAGGTAAATCTCTTTTCCTTCCCGTAACTCCATCTCCAGCAGTGCCCCCTTTGTTACCAGGGCACAGAAGCTGACTTCACTCACAGCGATATGAACCTCATAATAGAACCCCTGAGAAATGATCTGTTTGATCATCCCTTGGAAGCTATTGCGCATACTTGACTGCAATTGTTCCGCACTCAAAACAATATCTTCAGAGCGAATGGCAATAAATCCCTCACCATCAGCATGGCTGTGTCCCAATTGAATCTGCAGATCTTTGATCCGGGCTTTTTCTCCAAGAAAAGTCACCGCAAACAGATTTTTCATCCCGACAAAATCAGCGACCAGAGTCGATTGCGGCCGCTGAAATAACTCTTCCATACTGCCGGATTGTTCAATTTTACCAGCATTGATAATCGCACCCTGATGTCCCAAAGCGAGAGCCTCGGCAAAATCATGAGTCACCATGAGAATTGTAGCGGTACTCTGCTGCTGCAAGCGTTTCAGCACCAGACGAAACTCCTCACGCAGGCGTGGATCGAGAGCAGACAGCGGTTCATCCAATAATAAGACCCGTGGATTAACAATCAAAGCCCGAGCCATAGCAACCCGCTGTTGCTCGCCACCACTCAGGGTTTCAGGTGAACGATTTGCCAGATGTTGCAGATTCAGCAGATTCAGCAGTTCAGAAAGGCGTTGTTCCCCCGCCGTTTTTTCGATTTTTTGAAAGCGGAGACCATAGCGGATATTATTGGCAACAGTGAGATGGGGAAACAGAGCATAATCCTGGTAGACAATACTGATGCCCCGTTTTTCCGGCGGAAGGTGGGTAATATCCTGACCGGCCACTTTGATCTGGCCACTTTTCACTGGAACCAGTCCGGCTATCGCCTCAAGAAGAATCGTTTTACCCGCACCGCTCGGTCCCATCAGCATAAAGAAATCGTTCTCCGCAATGTGGAGATTGATATCGTGCAGATCAAATTCACCCAGTTGGATATGCAGGTTCTCGATACTGATCATGCGCTTTTTTTCTGGCGGGTGGTGAGAATCCGCAACAGGAGAAACAAAATCAGACAGATGGAGATCAGCCAGACGGCAACCGGCTGTGAATATTTCAGACCATAACTTTCGAACCGCTCATAAATCATCACCGGGGCAATCATCGGATGGTAGGCAACGATCACAATTGCCCCGAATTCACTGATCGCCCGGGCACACGCCATGATGATTCCGGCCAGCATACTGCGCCACGCCAGCGGAAAAGTGATGCGGAAAAAGGTACTGAACATCGAAGCCCCCAAACTACGGGAGACATTTTCCAACCGTGGTGAGATCGCATCGAAACCCTCCTTGGCAGCCTTGATGTAAAACGGAATAGCAACAAATACCATCACCGTGACAATGCCAGTGACACTCCCCATAATACGGATTCCCAGATCGGTCAGCAGCTGACCAAACCAGTGGTTACGCCCGGTAACGCTGAGGATGGCAATGCCGACCACCGGATGGGGAATAATAATCGGCAGGTCGATGATCCCCTCAACCAACCGCTTACCACGAAATTCCCGTCGAGCCAGCAGGTAGGCTAGCGGTGTTCCCAAGACAAACGAGATAAGTGCCGCCAGAGCTGCTGCAGAGAGACTCAGAAGGATAGAATTAAGGACATCTTTATCCAAAATTGTCTCAGTCAGTGACTCGAGTGAGGGGGCAGCCAGCATCTGCACCAGCGGCAGAGTGATAAAGGCAATCACTGTGACCGCACAGGCAAACGTTCCCCAGAAAAAGAAATCTTTATGGCGCATTGATTAAGCCCTATTGTTGAACCGTAACCAGTGATTGAAGTTGCTCTGGCAAGAGGTTCTTCATTTCAGGGGAAGAGACCCGTGCCGGGACAAATGGTGGCTGACCCATCTGTTTAAGAATTTTCAACCCCCCATCGGCATCGAGCATAAATGCGAGAAAAGTGATCGCCGCTTCGCGATTGGGAGCATCTTTGAGCAGGGTGATTCCGTAAGTGATCGATTTGCCTGTCATCGTCATGAAAGTCCCCGGTTTTTTCCCGCTCACCTTGACCGTTGCTGTTGCATAATTGTTATCAAAACGGTAATCACCAAGGTTAATTTCAGCCGGCATTTCAATAAATTTCAAACCGTGCTGTACGGCCACCGAACGATACTCCCACGCATAGTCCATATTCCCCGTCTGCAACAGAGAAATCAGTGCAACAGCTTTGGGGCGGACATTGCGATCAGGGCGATTGGCGATAATTTTTTGCGCTAAACCATTTCTCTGATAATATTTTTCCGCCAGTTGCAACACCATCAGCGTCCGGTAACCACAGGGGTCAAGATCGGGGGCTGAATGGCCCCAGACAACCTCGGGGCGTTGTAAAATATCCATCCAGTTTTTCTCGTTAATGGTATCGGCAAAGCGGCTCTGGTCGGTATAGCACAGCACCATCCGGTTAGAGGCAAAGCGGATATTGTTATCGGTGTAATCAGGGCGTAGCAGTTTATCGATCACCTTGTAATCAGCCGATGCCATGATGTCACACGGTTTGTGAATATCGGTGATTTTGCGTGCGGCCTTGGAACTGCCAGAAGGCTCGCGCTGGACATCAACCTGCGGGTACTTTACTTCAAACGCCTTCTCAATCGCCTGCATCGGCACCGTCAGACTCCCGGCATGAAAAATTGTCACAACCCCATGAGGTACGGCATAGGCTCCTGTCGACAAAATACAAAACGCAATAGTGGCAACAACTATCTTGATATTTTTCATCTTTTCCTCCCTATTGAACCCCGATTATCACACTGGTCGATTTGATGATGGCACAAACTTCCTGCCCCTCTTTCAGCCCCAGATTGCGGACACTGCTGTCGGTAATTGTCGCGGTAATCGTCTCTCCCGCCCCGATATCGAGAACCACCTCTCCCACCACAGGACTTTCAGTAATTTTACTAATCTGCCCGGTAATGCGGTTTTTGGCACTGATGCGTAACGTTAAACAATCACTGGAAATCATTACGGAAGAGGCTTTGACCAGGGCATAAGCCGAAGTCCCTATTTCCAACCCCAAAGCGTCAACACTGTCGGTGCTGACAACTGCAGTCATCTGGTGCCATGACTTCAGTTGCAAAACCACTTGTGAGACGGAAACGTCACGGATAATTTCACACACGGTTCCCGAAAAAACATTTTTAGCACTGATGCGCATGGTCATCCTCTGCAATAAAGGGAGATAATCATTGAAGTCCCCGAGAGAGTCCTCCAAGCGGGCAAGCATCCCCCGATGTTCTGTTTCAATCAGCCGATAGAGCCTGACCACCTTTTTCCCCTCATCGGTCAGCCAGGTTCCACCGCCACAGGAACCACCTGTCACCGCTACCGTCAAAGGCTGATCAGCAAGATTGTTCATCACGTTCAAAGCATCCCAGGCAGTCTTGTAGCTCATTCCCGCCGCCTTGGCGGCTGTCGAAATAGAACCACACCGATCAATCTGTTCCAGCAGATCAATCCGATTGCCCCCGAGAAAATTCTGCGACCTCTTCTGCATCCACAGTGGGGCTATTACTGCAACTTTTCCATTATCCATCGCTGACAAACTCCTGAGACAAATAGTCCTCTCTGGTTATATAGTTGATTATATAACGAATGTCAATAAAGGCTCAGAATTGCCAATGATAATGAAACCTTACCCAGATTTGAAAGAAATATTTTGATGCTCAGATAACACAACCAATCGATATCATTAAGATCATAGGTGGGATCTTCCAGATCAAGAGAGCAATCAGGGCAGGATTGTGGTTGTTACCACGGCAGATGAATGGATACAAGCTTGATGGTTCTTTATCCGGTGGGAGGTGTTACCATGTTATTAAGAGTCCCCCGGCAAAGCCGGGGGATTACTATTGTATTTAAGGCAATACTTTATTCCAGCGGTCAATAGTCCGCTCTGCAAACAACCCCGCTTTATAGTAGGGATCTCCTGCAGCAAAAGCGTCGGATTCAGCCCTGTCAGCAACATCAATAATCACGACTGAGCCACACATTTGCTCGTCATCATCCAGAATTGCGCCGGCAGCAAAAAGTTTTTCCCCGAAACTTTTCAAGTATTCTACATGAGCTGGACGGTTTTCCTGGCGAACGGACAGGTGATTTTTTTTATCGATACAGCGAATGACAAATAGCATCGTTCTGATTTCTCCTTTTTATGAAAATTCTGATTATTTCTGCATCCAACTTCCATCAGGGTTTTCCAGATACCAGCCTGATTGTGCCTGACCCCGCCAGGAATTGGCAAAAATCGTCTGCACTTCTCCGACCTTATCAGGAAAATTGTTGGCAATGGCAATTTCATGATAAAGGCGCTCACGATCCTTATTTTCAGCTTTAACCAGTTTGTTAAGCTGGCCCTTTTGTTTAAGTGCTAACCCCTGGGTATCACGGATTTTAAGCAACCCGTCAGAGCTGAGTCCGATATTACCAGCATTCAAAAAAGCGATCAGTGCCGTAGAGCGCTTCTTTATCGCATCCTTTATTGCCCTGATAGCAGGAGTACTGACATTAATATCCTGACCCGCAATAGCGTTTGTTGGCAAGATAATACGATAAAAACTGTGCCCCGGGTTTTTCTTCTGACTCTGCGGTTTAGTCTCTCTCATTTCTGACCCGGGAGTTCCCCAGACATCATTGACAATTTTGTCGGCAGCTCCGCGCAACTCTTCCGCCGGAAAATAGATATTGATAGTAACGCAAGAGATAACCGATACAGCTAGTAACAACAGTAAACTACGGATAATCGTTTTCATTGTCATTCTCCTCTGTCAGTTTCAGTTTCCCGTTCGATTGATACGGCTGAGACGATTGACCATCTCTTTGAACGAAATTGTTGGTGTTGTCGTTTTTATATCAATCTTGGGCGGCAGCAGCCCACCATGAACCAGATACTTTTCTGATCCGGGGAGGGCGGTTCCGATCAGTGTAAAGGTATCATTCTTTAACGAACATTGAAAACCGATCTTTTTATAGCGGTAAAAATCGATAAAGCGGTAAACTCCCTGCGAAAGTGCCGCAGACAATCCACCCTGGCTGATAATGCTGATGTTATTGAGGGCTTTGACGCTGATATTGCGTTTCCCCCGATCCCGGGTGGTGACGGCAGCGGCAAAAGCGGCGGGGATGGTGCCGAAAATCTGCAGACCGTGAATATACCCATTGAGGATTCCGTTCATCTCACCAAAGTCAAATGTCCGGGTTGCTTCCAGCAGATTCAGATCCGAAAAATCGATATCGGTATAAAACAGAGGATAGTTGCCAAAGGGGTCGTGACAAGACAGATTGTGCAACTGAAACTGGCCACCGAAAACTCCAATGCTGATGAGACCATCGCTATTGAGTTGCTGGTCGGCATAATGAAGGCGTCCTAGATCCGCATTTAACCGTCCCTGCATAACCGGCAGGCCAAGTTCACGGGTCAGGGTTTCAAGATCAACTGCGGAAATATCAATTTTTGCACGACCCTGAATTCCAGCCTCGGTTATCCCCAGAGAGAGGTCATCAGTTACAACTTCTCCGCCAGCAAGATGCAACTGCAGAGGAGAGAGGAGAGTCATTCTGTTGGGTGATGCGGCAAGTTCAAGGCGGCCTTGATCCATTGTTACCAGCCCAAATGACAGCGCACTGAAAGCAATACTTCCGCAGGATTCCCCCTCTGATACTGTTTTAGCCGGTTGCCCCATCGACTTGAAAGTGAAAGGGAGAGAACCAGTTCCATCGACTATTTCCAGTCCTCGATGTTCCCAGTAGCCATCCAGCCCGGCGATGTTCAAAGCACCGTGAATCTGCCACGATTCAAGGTTCCAGAAAAGACTGTAATTGAGTGAAACCATCCCTTCCAGAGTCAGGCCTGCCAGTGTTGAGTTGATATCACTCAAAAGTGGTCCGATGTGATCGCCGTAACTTTCAGACAGATCGGTCAATTTGATCTTTCCTGTTGCGCTGATTTTCTGTGAGCTGAACTGTCCAGCAGCCATCAGAACCCCCAGCTGCGGCAGTTTAATGCTGATGACATCGGCGCTCAATTCAGCCGTTTCCGGGTTGACCTCACCAACAAGAGAAAAGGCTCCCCGATAGGGAGATATATCGGCATAGAATTCCCCGGCAAGAACTTCTTCAGCACTGAATTTTCCTGCCAGTTCAAGGGCAACCTGATTATCCTGTTTTTTGCTGTGAATATGACCCTGTAGTTCAAGAGCTGCCTCCCCGACCCCGGTTTGTCCATTGGCAGCCATATAATTCAGATGGGTCAGAGAAAGTTGCTGTAATGTCAGTGAAAAACCGTGTGTCGAGAAATTCCCCACACCGCTGACACTGGCTTGTCCTGTCAACTCGTCGCCATATTCCAGTGCCATATTTATTGATGCATCGGTCACTTTCAACTGCCCGGAACTGAGGGAAAATGTCCCGCCACTGACAAAATGGCTCAGGGTCAACTGCGGCAAGGCAATTTTGCCAGCAGTCCCGCGGATATTCCCTGCCCAGCCGGAGGCTTTTCGCGATATTTCACCGGCAATCTTAAGATCGGTAGCTGATTGAAGTTGTGCGGGAATCTGTCCCGGAACCAGCTGGTGAATATCGTGTAAATTAGTTGAAACCAGAGAGAATTTTATCTTTTGAAAGTTTCCGGAAACATCAAGTAGCGGATGTGATGCCTGCCTGAGACCGAGAGAAAAAGTTCTGCGGGTCCCGTTAATTGCGAGAGTTCCCCGACCGCTGAGCCTGCCGATATCGAGCAAATGTTTTCTGCCCGCGACCGCCATCGGATAACAGTGGATATCTGTCGACAGTTGAAATTGAGCATTTTTCAAAGAATACTCTGCTGTCAGTCGCAAACCACCGGAAATCGGTAAAGGCGAACCACCCAACACCGCGACCTTAAACCTGTCAGGGTCGGGAATATCCACCCGCGCCTGCCCGGAAAGGTTATTGTCGCGGTCAAATCGGGCACTAAAATCGAGAGATGATCCAGCATCTCCCTGCAACTGGCCAGTGATTTGCCAATGATCAGGGTGGTGGTCAAGCAACAACCGGAGTCGGGTAAACGCCCCATTCTGACCATCCCAGCCAAAATGGCCCTGTGCGACTTGCAGCTCAAACTGTGGAACCGGTTTATTCAGAGTGAAATGAAGGGTTGAATCGTTGAGCAAAAACAACAGCTCTTGCGGCAGTAACGAAAAATACCCCAATGTTGCAAGAATCTCCTGAAGCCGGAGATGATCAAATTGATCCAGATGGATCGTGCCCTCTCCCGGAGAGCCCTCCGTTCCATTCAGATCGACCGACACCGGCGCGGTGACAAGTTGCTGATGCTGCCACGAAATATGTGTCAGGGTTACCGTTTGTCGCGGGGAAAATTCGACCTGTCCCGCTATTTCGATCGGCTGTTTTCGATCAGGGCCCCAAAATAGTGAAAGTTCAAAATTACTTTGCGGCTGTAACTCTCCCGAAAAGTTCAGCCCATGTAATCGCCATTGTCGGTTACCATCATTGATAAGCACCAGCCCGTCAATCACGACCAGATTTTTGATGATCAGGGGGAGTTTGGCGGGAAAATTACGTGCCCCTTCTTTCCCTTTGCTAGAATGTGCTGAAGAGAAAATTTCAACCTGCGGGTTTGTGATGCTTAGGGTATCAAGCTGCCGCCGCCAGAGTGACGTGAGGGTGAAATCGAGTTGGGTGTGTGGGATAACAATCTGGAATTGTTCCGGGCTGTCGAGCCTTAACGCAACAATTTCCAGCCCGTTTTCTGTCCGCTTCAGATGTCCGATCTGAACCTCTGTCCCCAACGATTGCGCCGCCATCTCCACAATTTGGGGTCGAACGATCCAGTCCAGAACCTGCTCAGAGTAGAACCAGCCGACTCCAGCAAGCAGAACAATCGCCAGCAATAAAACCAATATCAGACTGAAAAGGATTTTCTTCATCGGGGTCAGAAACCTAATTTATATCCTCTCTTGATTTACGGAAAAGGTGCTGGCTGCTGCTGCAAAAGACAATGCATCCCTCCTCCATGCCAGTTTAACCGTAAAGGGTCAATCTGGACAATGTCATGCCGGGGAAATAATTGTTTCATGACCTTCAGCATACATTCATCTCTACCCGATGTCGCTTCGTTTTCCCTGTTTTGTTCATATACTGGAAGCAGGATCAGATTGTTGGTCACGACAAAATTCAGATAACTTGCCGCAGCAACAACGATTATTTCATCTCCTTCTTCAAGATCCAGATGTCGCTTTTTGTAAAAGGGCTCAAACTCTTTTGTTATCGTGTAATTATAGGTTGTTAAAGGGGGGAAAGGTACCTTAATAATGTTGAACTTACGGCCTTCAAGATCAGTTGATTCACTTAAAATCTCGAAATTTTTATGCATCCGTTGAAAATTTATCTTCGCAATTGGGGAGCTCTCTTTTTCAGCGTCAGGAACCCAGGCAAGCAATACTGTATTTTTATTGACAAAACGGACAAACTGGTCGAGATGCCCTCCGGTTCCCCGTCCCCAATAGGAACCAGTTATCCGTGAAAATCCGTATGGATCTTCGGCAATTCCCTGCCCCAACCAGATAGCCTTTTTCTGGCCAAGGAGTTGGAGAATTCTCTTTTCTATTTCAACTCTAGATAACCGGGGATTTCTGTCTAGAATAGTTGATGACAAGATAACCACTCCGGCACCATTAACATCAAAAGCCCCTCCTTCGAGAACAATGTCTGCAGGGAGGACAGCAATCCCCAGTCGCTGGGCCATACTGTCAATGAACTTCTGATGGTTGGCAATAGACAAAGTAGCTTGTGGATCGTACAAACTTCGATAACGGGTAAAAGGAGCAGCCAGGATTCTGATTTCACCCCTTGCATTCTGCAAAAATATTGGCCCAGTATCTCTGAGCCAAAAATATTCTGAATGGGTAGGAACAATCGCAATATTTTGTGGTTTCAAATCAGGAGAAGAGAGGTATTCTTCCTTATCAAGAAAAGTATTTAGTGACTCAACAACCAGATTGACATGGACACGCTCTGTCAGGGCGACCAGCATCTGTCGTAAAACTGGTTCATATTCAATTCCCTCCCTCGAAGTTCTGAACCCAAGCCAGAGGCTATCGTGGTCTTCCCACTCCGCCGGGTAATAATACCCGGAAGTTTCGGCGGCAAATAAAATTTGTGGAACAACCGCTTGAAAAAACAGACAAAGGCAACAGATTACTGCCATCTTTGTCTGTTTCAGAACGTCAGACATCAGGGAACAATATGGCAGCGTTTACATATGCATTCATGGCCCTCGACCGGGATCAAAGCCAACCGGCAAACCATGACCGACAGGAACCCACTGTTTACCCTTCCCAAGTGATAGCATTGATGCCGAAGGTACAGTATTTTGCTTGCTCGTAAAGTCTGTGCTTTTAGCTATGGGTCGAGAAATCTTTCCTTTGTTTCCATCCCATATAAATGGACACTTGAAATATTTTTTTACTATCACTTTTCCTGATTGAATCAAAAACACCTGAATTGTCGCAGCATGAAAAGGGTTTTCAGGCAAAACGAGAGTGATGTCTACATCTCCCTCTGGAGATTTTAACTCCTGCGTCGGTTTGTATCCCGCATTGATCGCCTGCATATCAGCATCATAAAGAAACGCACCTGCGTATAATTTATCTGCAATGGAAGGTTCAACCCTGTAGCGCAACCTCACCTGCATCAGATTTTTATCCAAAGAAATCAGGGCTGCTTTCTCAATATCACGCAACGTCACGTAACCAGCTTTCTGTACGATAGCCTCTTGAGTTTTCATCTTCATCGGACGGGGAATGGAAATCGGCGTAGCGGCAACAGCACTGCCATTTTTCTTTACCGCAGAACCGACAACCGGCACTTTCTTGGCCGAAAGAATTGGGGGCAGATGCTGATCCAGATAAACCTGCCGCTTGGTCGTTTCATTACTCACGACATTTTCTGGCATGAACATGCACCAGTTATAATGACCATTGCGGTCATTACTCCAAGCTGGAGGGACTATTCCCGGGAGGTTGTGCTGTTTGCCAAGGTTATACTGTTTGACAGCGGTATCAGCATAATTGTTGCAAAACAGTTGTTTATCGGCACCAATAGCCTGAAAGCAAAGAACGGCGGTAACAACGAATAAGCATGCTAAAACGGTCGCAGTCTTTTTCATGATAAGCCCCATATCCTCTCAGTTTATTTTCAAAGTTTTAATTTGAACCACATGTCTTCAGATGGTTGTTCCTTCGGGTCATTTCGTTATTAACTGTCTGTCGTGATACTCCTAAACACCAGTTGTAATGAAGCATCTTGTTGTCATGCCAGACAGGAAAGGCAATCCCCGGACAGTTATGCTGCTGCGCTAGATGAAACTGCTGTGCCGCCGTATCTGCATACTGACTACAGAAAGCCTGATCAGTAGTCGCAGGTGTCGGAGCAGGTGTCGACGCAGGTGGAGCGGATGGAGGTGGCGTTGGTGTCCCTGCGGCAGATTGAAATTTTCCACCGGGAAGATAGCTGGATGCGGCAATCCAACTGTTTTGATTATTGTCACGGATCATTTTGACAAAGATGTTTGTTACCGTAACCTTCTTCTGGGACCAGGAATTTCCTTGAGAGTAAAGAGCCAGTTGAACCTGCCCTTGTTTCTGGTTGATCGGAACTGGAGTTGACGAATACTGCGTCAGTTTCCCCTCAGCCCCGTAGGCGTCTGCAACAATGGTCACCCCCTGTGGCAGCTTGACATCGCTGTAACTGACCAGCAGCAGATAACCACTGTTATTTTCCTGCAACAGTTGAATCCGATCAATTTTCCCGCGGTTTTTCCCCAAAGCTTGATCTGCCTGAGTTTCTAGTGCTGCAGCTGCAACATCGGTGAGGATTTTCCCCAGCATCGTTCCGGTAGAGGAATTCTGAGCAGGCGGGTTCTGCCCGGCCGGAGCGCAGCCTGCCAGAAAGAGGACAGCTATAATTACGGTCATCCACAAGAATTTCAGCCTTGAAGGATCGATAAATATTGTCATCCGTAACTCCTTTTTGTTTTTTTAAATTAAAAAAACAGACCAGACAGATAAATAGTGTACAAAAAGGCGGGGTACAAATAGGATACAAGTATTAAAATTATTATGGATTTGTTATCTTTTTCGAGAAAGATTGAGTTATCTCATGTGAAGGGATGGTGGCGAGGTAAAAACATGCTCAAATCTCACCCGAAAAGTTCAAAACTTTCAACCTCTCAAACACTCTGCTCAGCTAAAATACAACCTCCTGGAGTGGGAAACCGAATCTTTCCATGTGAGCGACTTTTTACCCAGCTCAAGGAGAGTTTAACAGAAGGCCATCTGTGGATAGAGGCACCTCCAGGAGCCGGCAAGACGATGTTGGCAGCAGAATTTCTGTCTCAGAATTCTATCCAGACGGCTTGGTATGAACTGGATTCCCTTGATACCGACCCGGTAGCTTTCTTTTCTTTTTTCCCCCAGGCATTCTCATCTCTTTCTTCAATAAGCCCTGCTGCTTTCTCTTTACCCGAATTATTTCCAGAGGATATGCTTGGCTTGCCTAATTTTTCCAGAAGCTTTTTTCGGCAACTTTTTTCCCAGCTTCCAGGAAGATGGGTTCTTGTTCTGGATAATTGTCAGGTACTGCCTGAAGATTCCCCTGTCCTTAGATTACTCGTTATCTGTCTTGAGGAGCTGCCAGTCAATTGTCGAGCAATCCTTCTCAGTCGAACATCGTCACCGCCAGCTTTTGCCCGTATGAAAATCAGCGGATTATTACAGGTTCTTGATCCGGAGACACTGAGTTTTACCCGGAATGAAATCGGGGAAGTTATGTCTCTGTATGGTCTTGACCCGCAACAGGAAAGAAGTCTTGATTATCTTGACAAAATGACATCTGGCTGGGCAGCGGGGCTGACCCTACTCCTGCGGGAATGCGATAAAATCCCCGATTTTCAGGATCAATTTGATATCCTGAAACAGCAGGAATTGTTTGATTATTTTACGGAGGAAATCTTCTCCCGGTTTGAAGAGGAAGAAAAAAAACTATTGATGCTGGCATCACTGTTGCCAGAAATAAATACTGCGATTCTGGATCAGCTTCATGCGGGTCTTTTGACTCGTCAATGCTTTATAGAACTGAGCCGTAGTAATTTTTTTACCTATGCCCTCGATTCTCGAGATACGTTGTTTCAGTTCCATCCACTCTTTAAAGATTTTCTGCGTAAAAAAGCTGATACATCGCTGTCTGCTGCGACCTTGATCAGTTTTCAAGAACAGGCTGCAAATATTCTGACAGATGAGGGTCGGATAGAAGACGCTGTTGATCTTCTTACCCGAGCCGGAAGCCTGCAGAAAAGTATGATTCTGATAAAAAGGGTCGGAAGTAGATTGTTGGAACAGGGTCGATTCAAGACCCTGCTACGCTGGCAGCAGATACTCCCCTTACACCTCGTAGAAAAAGATCCTTGGTTGCTGTTATTTTTTGGCAATGCGATAATCGCCTTTGACCCGCCACGAGGGATTGATGCCCTGAAAAAATGCTTCGCTCTTTCCCAGGAGCAGGGGAACGATCAAACAACACTGCTGGCCTGTTCTTCACTGACGAATGCGATTATTAATTATTTTTCTGATTTGTCGGCTCTTGATCCCTTGCTCGATTTTCTGGAACAACAGCTTAACCCCGAGACCTTTTCCGAAACTGACAATTTTGAGAATGTTTCCATCGCCAATTCAATCTTCAGAGCCATGGTTCTACGTCGTCCAACCCATCCAGATCTTGATGCCTGGCTTCAGCTTGTCATCAAACAAGGTGGTATGCGCCCGGCGCTGGTTACCTACCCCACGTTTAACAGAAATGTTGTTCTATTGTCGATTTTTCACGCATTTTGAAAATAAATACTCAATAATATTAATAGCTTACAGTTTTGGTACGCAATGTAGTGCCATACTAGTCATTTAATGTGTTGACTTTTGGTTTTATTTTTGCCAATCTTGGTTCATGTATATTCGTCAGACTAAAACTAGAAGTGCTAAATC
>JAKIUD010000124.1 GCA_021647765.1 Desulfuromusa sp.
TCTAAACCGATAGTGGTAATCTTCATGGTGGTCTCCTCTCGTTTCTGTTGATGGAATGATTGATTACCATCATGGCGCATTGACGCCGATGAGTGAAGCGGGGGAGACCATCTCATCGGATTTGCTGGCATCTATCCTTAAACTAGCACCACTCGAAGGAACAAACACCTAACTCTGGAGTCTGTTTATCAGACCCGTAGATTCAAAGGAAGACAGATGAGCAGAGCACTCGGACTTATTTCTGGAGGCCTCGATAGCAGCCTGGCAGCCATGACTTTGATGCGACAGGGAATCGAAGTAACTGGCATAGCTTTTGTCACTCCATTTTTTAATGCTGACAAGGCGAAAGCTGCCGCCAAAGTCATTGGTTATCAACTGATTATTGAGAATATTGGTGATATTCACCTTAAAATGGTCAAGACCCCTCAATATGGCTATGGCCGTAACATGAACCCGTGTATCGACTGCCATGCATTGATGTTTCAACTTGCAGGGGAGAAAATGACTGCAGAGGGTTTTGATTTTCTCTTTTCCGGGGAAGTCCTTGGTCAACGACCCATGAGTCAAAATGCAAATGCCCTAAAATCGGTTGCCAACCTGTCCGGGTTTCCTGATCGGGTTTTGCGCCCATTAAGTGCAAAGCTGTTACCGATCACCCCGATGGAGGAATCGGGCTTGATCAAACGCGAGCAATTACTTGATCTTCAGGGTCGTTCACGTAAACCCCAACAGGCGCTAGCCAAGGAATGGGGGCTCCATGATTACCCTGGATCAGGAGGGGGCTGTCTCTTGACCGAGGAAGGATTTTCCAACCAGTTGCGCGACCTGATCAATCATGATCCAGGGGCAACTGTTGCTGACGTTGAATTACTCAAGGTCGGGCGACAATTTCGTCTTTCAGAAACAGCTAAACTGATTCTAGGACGGCATCGAGCCGACAATGAAGCATTACAGCAACAGAGTAGACCGGAGCAGATAAAACTCCGCAGTCAAAATTTCAGTGGTCCTCTTGGTCTGCTCTGTGGAGATGCAAATCAAGATGAATTAGAGACAGCCGCAGCGATTGTCGCCTCTTACGGAAAAGGGAAAGAAGAAACGAAAGTTGATATCCTTTGTATCACCGCCGATGCTGAGTTTGTCCGGCGGGTCAAACCGTTACCCCGAGAGATATCTGGAAAATTACAGATTCGCTGATTTGTTTAACGGTCCGTTAAACAACCAAAAAAATAAAAAAGCCCCCGCCAGAAAAATTCCAGCGGGGGCTTTTTGTTTTAACTAAGGGTGGTACGGAAACTACATCATTCCGCCCATGCCACCCATACCGCCCATGCCACCAGGCATAGGAGGCATACCAGCACCAGCATCGTCAGCAGGCACATCGGCAACCATTGCTTCAGTCGTCAGCATCAGACCAGCGACCGAAGCAGCATTTTGCAATGCGCTACGAGTCACTTTGGTTGGATCGATAATACCAGCTTGAATCAGATCGCAGTATTCATCGGTAGTTGCATTGAAACCAAAGGCATCTTTTCCGTTCGCAACTTTATCAGCAACAATAGCACCTTCGAGACCCGCGTTAATAACAATCTGACGCAGTGGAGCTTCAAGGGCACGAACCACCAACTGTACTCCATGCTGTTGCTCACCTTCAAGTTTAAGTTTAGCCAAAGCAGGTAGACACCGCATTAGAGCAACACCGCCACCAGGGACGATACCTTCTTCGACAGCAGCACGGGTTGCATGCAGAGCATCTTCAACGCGAGCTTTCTTCTCTTTCATCTCGGTCTCAGTTGCAGCACCAACCTTAACGACAGCAACCCCACCAACCAGTTTGGCCAGACGCTCCTGCAGTTTTTCACGATCGTAATCACTGCTGGTTTCATCAATCTGTGCACGGATGGCTTTAACCCGACCTTCAATAGCTGTTTCTTCGCCAGCACCATCAATGATTGTGGTGTTCTCTTTATCAACCACAACTCGCTTGGCAGTACCCAGCATGTCGATCGTTGCATTCTCCAATTTGAAGCCAACTTCTTCAGAGATCAGCTGACCACCGGTCAGAGTTGCAATATCTTCGAGCATCGCTTTGCGGCGATCACCAAAACCAGGAGCTTTAACGGCACAAACATTAATGGTACCACGCAGCTTATTGACAACCAGAGTTGCCAGAGCTTCGCCATCAATATCTTCGGCAATGATCATCAGTGGACGACCCTGCTTAGCAACCGGCTCAAGAACCGGGAGAAGATCCTTCATGGTGCTGATTTTCTTGTCATAGATCAGGATCAGTGGCTCATCCATAGCTGCTTCCATGCGCTCGGCATCAGAAACAAAATATGGGGAGAGATAACCGCGATCAAACTGCATTCCTTCAACTGTCTCCAGGGAGGTATCCATCGACTTGGCTTCTTCAACGGTAATGACACCTTCCTTGCCAACTTTTTCCATCGCTTCAGCAATAATATTACCGATAGTCGCATCGCTGTTCGCTGAGATCGTCCCAACCTGGGCAATCTCTGTATGATCTTTCACAGGCATGGACAGTGTTTGCAATGATTCAACCGCGACGGTAACTGCCTTGTCGATTCCCCGCTTGATTTCCATCGGATTATGACCAGCAGTAACCAGCTTGACACCTTCCTGATAGATGGCTTGAGCCAGCACAGTTGCGGTGGTTGTTCCATCACCGGCAATATCGGAAGTTTTGGAAGCAACTTCTTTGACCAACTGAGCGCCCATGTTCTCAAACTTGTCTTCCAGTTCGATTTCTTTAGCAACGGTCACACCGTCCTTGGTGATCAATGGAGCACCAAAAGACTTGTCAATAACAACGTTACGACCTTTAGGACCTAAGGTAATTTTAACAGCATCTGCTAGGGTATTCACACCAGCAAGAATCTTGGCGCGTGCATCCTGAGAAAACAAAATTTCTTTTGCCATAGTACGTATATCCTCCGTTAATTATTTTTGATTGTTTTTTATGTAAAACGTTGTTCAGCAGTTTCGATTTTGAGTTCCGGTAAGGCGCGAGCAGTGCAGAAGCGCAGCATAGCTTTATGCTATGTGAGCATTTGAGCAGCACAGCAACGCCGCCGGGGCGCAAAAGCGGAACCTGCTACTCCACTACGCCGAGGATGTCATCCTCACGCATTATCAAATAATCGATCCCATCAATTTTGACTTCGCTCCCCGCATATTTACCGAACAATACCCGGTCACCCTCTTTAACATCCAACGGCAGAACTTTGCCTTCCGGTGTCACTTTACCTTTACCAGCAGCAATAATTTTACCCTCTTGAGGTTTTTCCTTGGAAACAGTATCAGGAATGATGATACCACCTGCTGTTGTGGTTTCCTCTTCAACACGCTCGACAATAATACGATCCTGCAATGGTCTGATGTTCATTCTTAAGCTCTCCTTTCACGTTCAAGACTAGTGGCTCAACGGCCGTTAAATTCATTATCTACCCAAGCTGAAAGTGTGTTTACCATCAGCGCTTGGATTTCGGCTATTGTTAGCACTCGATTAAGTTGAGTGCTAACAATGAAAGACAATAATAGTCACAGCTTTATTATTGTCAAGTGCTTTTTTTATTACGGCAAATAACTTCAGGGAGACTAAATAGTCCCCAGAGGAAAGAAAAATCTTTATCCTTTCAGTAGAAACCAAAAAAAACAGCCTAACAGCGGAGGTTCATCGTTGATTTTTAAACCATCTACCGGGTGAATTCTTCTATCTATTTTTACTAGCAATAAAAAATTACGATTGACATTTCTGAGTTCGTCCGTTATACAAATCAGGATAAAAGCCTTTTATATCTATCATTTCCCATAACCTGCAGAGATTTTATGGAATTCAATATTGGTCAAAAAATCAAAACCCTGCGTAAAGAACGAAAACTGACGTTGCAGGATGTTGCCAATGAAACTGGTTTCTCACCAGCACTCATTTCCCAGATTGAGAACAATAATGTTTCGCCACCCATTGCGACCCTGTCCAAGATTGCCCGTTTTTTTGATGTGAAGATGAGTTATTTTTTCGAAGAGGGGGGGGAATCATCGCGATACGAAATTGTTCGCCACGATGAACGCCGAATTGTCAGTCGAGTGATTTCCAAGGATGGCAGCAAACATGGCTACACCTACGAAGCCCTCTCTTTTCGGAAAAAAAATAAAAAGATGGAGCCGTTTTTCCTCACCGTAACTGAGCGGGCTCAAGAAGAAACCCTCTACAACCATGAGGGCGAAGAGTTTTTACTGATTGTCAGTGGTAAAGCTGAAATTATTCTTGATAATGAACGTTTTACCCTGGAAGAGGGCGATGCCGTCTATTTTGATTCGACCGTCAAGCATCGCCTCCTTTCTAAAGATGGTGAAACCGTACAGGTTCTGGCGGTGGTCACCCGCTGACAGGGAAAATTCCGGTGATCAGGGCAACCACAGGGGGATTGCCCCTACGCCAACCAATATAATGACATATTTTTGTAGGGGCGGGCCCCCGTGCCCGCCCGGATTTTGACAAACAACAATCTGGGCAACCACAGGGGGATTGCCCCTACCAATTTCAATATTATTTCGGTTCTATCCACAATAAAAAGGCTGCGGTTGAGTAATACCGCCCCAAATAGTTCTTCGTAACTGAGTACCGACAGCATGTTGCAACAGATTTTCGAATT